>NZ_JAMZEE010000090.1:0-1685 GCF_024704895.1 Bacteroides muris (ex Fokt et al. 2023)
AGGGAGATTCAGTAGATAGTATAAAATTAGCCAACTAATTCATACACAAAATGTTGCGAATTAGTTGGCTTTTTTGTATCTTTAGGTATTCCCCCGAAAATAAGGTTTGACAGCCAAAACGGGGGAAATCCCCCAATAAAGATATGGCTAAGATAGAAAAAATTTCAGAAATTCACCCTACTTTGGGTTTTACAGAATTTGATATTCTGGAAAAATATCGCAAGAGTTTTAATGAGAGTGAGCTTGGCAGACTTCATTCAGTGTTTCCTTTTGAAGTTATGGCAAAAGCCATGGGGCTGTCGGAAAATCGTCTTGGACGCAGGAACATATTCAGTCCTTCGGCAAAGATTGCCATTATGGTCCTGAAAGCCTATACGGGATTCTCTGACAGACATCTGGTGGAACATCTTAACGGCAACCTACATTACCAGATGTTCTGCGGAATCATGATAGATCCGTCTTTTCCCATAACCAACTACAAGATAGTCAGCGCCGTCCGTAATGAAATAGCATCCCGTCTTGACATTGAATCCCTCCAGGAGATACTGGCCACACACTGGAAACCGTATCTTGAGAACCTTCACGTGTGCATGACAGATGCCACCTGCTATGAGAGCCATATGCGTTTTCCTACAGACATGAAGCTTCTTTGGGAAAGCCTCGAATGGCTCTACAGACATATATGCCTGCACTGCAGGGCTCTGGGCATAAGACGTCCTCGCAACAAATATGATGATGTTGCCAAGGCTTATCTGTCCTACTGTAAGAAAAGAAAGAGAAAGGCGTCAAGGACAAGGATGCTCAAGCGTCGTATGATTAGGCTTCTTGAAAAACTTCTCATACAGATGGATGAAATTCATAGAGATTACGGAGCTGCACTACGATATACACAGGATTACCGGAAGCGTCTTTCCATCATCAGAAAAGTTCTTGTACAGGAAAAGGAAATATTTGAAGGCCGTAAGGTCAGTGACCGTATTGTCAGCATTGACCGTCATTATGTACGTCCCATCGTAAGAGGTAAGGAAACGAAATCCGTCGAATTCGGTGCGAAGGTCAATAATATGCAGACAGACGGCATATCGTTCATCGAACACATCTCGTTCAAGGCCTTCAATGAGGGTATACGCCTGAAGAACTGTATCCGTATGCAGCAGAGGCTCATGAAAGTGAGGGTAACATGTGCGGCAGGCGACTCCATATATGCCAATAATGCCAACAGAAAGTTCTGTACGAAATATGGGATATCCACTTCCTTCGTGCGCAAGGGAAGGGCGCCAAAGGATGAGCCCTTGAGAAAGGTACTCAGAAGTGAACTCTCAAAAGAAAGGGCCACCCGGCTTGAAGGAAGCTTCGGAACTCAAAAGCAACATTACTCACTATCAAGGATAAAGGCACGGAACAGGAAGACGGAAATCCTGTGGATTTTCTTCGGAATACATACGGCAAATGCAGTACTGATGATAGAAAAAATCAGGAACAAAACGGCTAAAGCAGCATGACATGATTTTATTCACAAGGGGCAGAAGAGGGCATCGGACTTCTTCCGGAGCGTCATGTCCTGCTCGATAAAATTATGTGAGAAAGCACGAAAAAATGACAATAATAATGGCATATGAAGAGGATAGACCATAATCACTTCATATGCCATCTTATTTTTTAGAGACATTTACTGAATATCCCTA
>NZ_JAMZEE010000091.1:0-1616 GCF_024704895.1 Bacteroides muris (ex Fokt et al. 2023)
CAGAGTTTGCGCCACTGCTCGATATCCTCCCGGTAGGTTTCAAGGTGCAGGCGGGCGAGGTTCTCGATAAGTCCCGACGCACTCATGCCACGCCCGCCGAGACGGCGGACAATCCCGTCCAGCCGGTCACGCACCTCACCGCTGACGAACACAGGCTTTCGGTCGGTTATTTTGGGTACTCGCAGGTAAGTGGTACGGTACTCGTCCAGCGACAGCTTGCGTTGTTTGCTGCTGACACGCTTCTGTGGGACTGCCACTTCTTCGGGCGTTCCGCCTGACGGTTCATCCGCTGTAACAGTTTCCGCTTTTTTCGTGACGGTCTTGCCGGGTTGTGCCAGCTGTTCCGGATCCAGACCGATGTTCCTGTAGAAGTCGTCCATAGACTTCTCACTGCGGGATTCCCTGCGTCCCATTCTTTACACGATTTCACGGGTCTGCTGCTCACTGATACTTGGTTCTCTTTTCATTGTCATAAAACAGGTTGATTAAGTTATTACTGTGGTCTTGCTCTGTGCCTTGACCGATTATCGCAAGTAAAGTAAGATACTTTAGTGCAGTCAGTCAAGCGTTTGGAGCCGATCAGACAATTTTGTGTGACTTTGCTTTATGGTGACAGAGACACCTGTGAGGACTTCACAGATTTGCTGGACGTGAATAGCCGGAAGAACAAAGGTGCGATTACAGTCAGGTTTGAATTAAGCCCTTATTTTCACTCTTGACACATTCCTGATTTCAAGAATTAAGAATATATACCAAATCTGTGCCAACCTCTACCAACCTGTGCCACATGCTTCCACTTCCGGGAAATCCATTGCCGGATAACAGATTATGTATTCCTTTGCGGCAAAAGAAACAGTAACAATAAAAAGTATGTATATGGAAATCGTATCAATTGAAAGAAAGACCTTTGAGGCGATGGTCGCCAAGTTCGACCGTTTCGTCCGCCACATGGATGCCATCTGCCGGCGGCACGGAGAGAAGACAATGGGCGAGTGGATGGACAATCAGGACGTTTGCCGGATGCTCAACATCAGCCCACGCACATTGCAGACGCTTCGGGACAATGGGACTCTGGCTTACTCGCAGATAAACCACAAGACCTACTACCGTCCCGATGACGTGCAGCGTATTGTTGCCGTTGTGGAGGACAGGCGCAAAGAAGCAAAGTTCAAAGGAAGAACTATATAAACTTGATGAAATGAACGAAGTAAACTAACAATACCCACTAAATCCAAAGTAACATGAATGAACTGATTAACAAGGACAGCGAGTGGATAATCCACTTCATGGGCAGTCTCGACCGTCTTTTGGACAGCTTCGAACATCTGACCGCCAATTACCGCCCGACATTGAACGGGGAGCGTTTCTTCACCGACAAGGAGGTGTCGGCACGGCTGAAGGTGAGCCGCCGGACACTTCAGGACTACCGCAATGAAGGGCGTATCGCCTATATCCAGTTGGGTGGCAAAATCCTCTACCGTGAATCCGACATCGAAAGGATGCTGAATGACGGCTATCGCTCCGCCTACCGACAGGCTGCAATCTGATTTTCCGTCAGTCACTTGTTTCCGTTGCCGGATGCTCTTCAAGCGTATGGCTGGCAGTGGCAAGGTTTT
>NZ_JAMZEE010000092.1:0-1538 GCF_024704895.1 Bacteroides muris (ex Fokt et al. 2023)
CTTGCTTACGGCTTGTTATGGAGAGGTTTTCGATGAGCCTTTGGCCGACGAGGGCCGTTCTATCATTGCTTCCTGGAGTGTTGCATCACTGACTGCCGAGCAGCAGGAAGCAGTTGATGAGTTTCAGAATGTGGTGGATAATCCTTATCCGTGGGAGGAAGTGGAATAAGTAGTGTTTTGGGGTGCTTCGGCGGCCAAATGAAAAACTATAGTTTGCAAATATAAAAAACGGTAAACCAGTTTTTCCTTTTTAGAAAAATCGTATATTTGCGTACTGAACATTCATAGGTAGGAGCAAATGGATATGACGCGTAAATTGCCTATCAGTATACAGACTTTTGAAGAATAGAGGTATATTTTAGGAGAATAAATTTTCCAAAAATAAGGTGGCATACAATATACTTTATATTAAAATGCTTATCTTTGTTTTCAAGATAAATAATGAATCATGAAATCTACACTAGATTATGTAAATTTGTTGCGCCGTTATTTTGAAGAGGTAGCACGTCAGGAAGGGGTCACAAAAATGGCTCTGTTTGGTTCCGTGGCCCGTGGTGAACAAAATGAAGATAGCGATGTGGATGTTGCTTATGAAGGTTCTCCAAATCTTTTTTTGCGTATTCGTATGAAGATGGATTTGGAGCAGCTTTTTGGGTGCAAAGTAGATGTTATTCGTTTGCGCAAACAGTTTTCCGGAACTGTATTTGGCGACAACCTCAATAAAGATTTGATTTATGTATGACGAACAGCGCATATATTCACTATTAGAACGAATAGAGGATGCTATTTTGCTAATACAAAATCAGACAGATAGCATAGAAACAGCGGATTATTTTTTGAATAGTCAGGAAGGTATTTTTATGTTGGGAGGTGTTTGTATGCAACTTATTTTTATAGGAGAGAGTGTAAAGACGCTTGATGCTAAGAATGCAGGCTATTTAGCCGATTATCCGGAAATACCTTGGCGGGAAGTTATGGGGCTTCGTAACGTTATAGCTCATGAGTATCATCATATAGATGCAGAAGAAATTTTGAATGTAACCAAGAAAGACCTTCCTGTTTTGCTTTCTGTTATACAAAGAATGAAAAATGAAATTTGATCAGTTGCATAGCGATGTGGCTTAGAAGTATCTTGAAATAATGGTTATAGGGTGTTATAGGGAGGCTTATCTATAGTGAAGGTATGGGAGAGGACTAGGAAGGCCGATACACTATAGACAACATGCTTGTTGAAAGAGCCATCCGGCCTTTTACGTATAATACATTATAAATCGTTAAATTTTGAAATACTCAAAAGTTCATCCTCTTGATTTTTAAGAGGGTAAACGCTATTGAGTGCTTACAAATCAATCTCCTTTTTGTCGTTATTTATCAGGAACCGCCTTGTGGCGGCTTGCCTTGGGTTATACGTCAAAATTGGACGTTAACAGATATCTCCGATAATTATTTTACAGTTTTATGAGTTAATACTTCGTTAAAATTACAGTTAATCCGTTGAAAACAAATGAGTTAGTAAATAATATTTAGTATAATAAGAT
>NZ_JAMZEE010000093.1:0-1349 GCF_024704895.1 Bacteroides muris (ex Fokt et al. 2023)
TTTATCAAAGCTACCGAGGATTTTCAATTAACACTTTAATACATAAAATGATATGCGAAGCACATTTTCATTGTTACCCTATATCAACCGCAGCAAGACAAAGGCTGACGGAACGACTGCCGTACTCTGCCGTATAACCATTGACGGAAAACAGACCGTCATCAGTACGGGAATTTATTGCCGACCGGAAGACTGGAACGGCAGGAAGAACGAGATAAAGTCCGCAAGGGAGAACAGCCGTTTACGGGAATACCTGCGGATAACAGAGGAAGCCTACAATGAGATATTGAAATCGCAAGGCGTGGTCAGTGCGGAGATACTGAAGAACCATGTCGCCATGAACAATATTCATCCGGTTACCCTTCTGCAAATGGGGGAATGGGAAAGGGAGCGGTTAAGGAAACATTCAGTAGAAATAGATTCCATATCTTCCTACCGCCACTCCATGTACTATCAGAAGTACCTGACGGATTATCTCGCTTCTTTCGGGAAGAAAGACATCGCCTTTGAGGAAGTGACGGAAGATTTCGGCAAATCTTACAAGGCATATCTTAAGAAATGCAAGAATTTCGGGGCTTCCCAGACCAACAAATGCCTATGCTGGCTGAACCGTCTGCTTTATTTGGCTGTCGATAAAGAGATTATCCGTGTGAATCCCTGCGAGGATCTGGAATACGAACCAAAGCCGGAAGCAAGGCACAAGTACATCAGCCGTGAGGAGTTCAAGAGAATCCTTGCCACCCCGATGTATGATAAGCGTCAGGAGCTTGCAAGACGGGCATTCATCTTTTCCACACTGACGGGATTGGCGTATGTGGATATAAAGCTTCTGCACCCGCATCATATCGGACGCAATGCAGAAGGCAGACGTTACATCCGCATCAACCGCAAGAAAACAAATGTGGAGGCGTTCATCCCCCTGCATCCCATAGCGGAGCGGATATTGTCACTGTACAATACGACCGATGACGAACAGCCCGTATTTCCTCTTCCGAGCCGTGATGCCCTCTGGTTTGATATCCACGAGATGGGTGTTATCATAGGCAAAGAGGAAAATTTGAGCTATCATCAAAGTCGGCACAGCTTCGGAACATTCCTGATTTCGGCGGATATACCTATCGAAAGTATTGCCAAGATGATGGGGCATTCCAATATCCGGACGACACAGGGTTACGCACGGATAACCGATGATAAAATCTCAAAGGACATGGACAAGCTGATGGAACGCAGGAAAATACAATCTATCGGCGAAAAGACAGACAGCAATAAGTAAACAGTATCAATTCAGTACATTATGGACAGAGGAATAATAACAATCAGTGAAACGGGTGTAGTCATTATGCCGACAG
>NZ_JAMZEE010000094.1:0-1319 GCF_024704895.1 Bacteroides muris (ex Fokt et al. 2023)
AAGTTCAAACGGAACTTAGTTATATATATGCAAGGCTAAAATCTTGTTAATTACTTAGCTCTATTGGTTGTTTTAAGAGATAAAAAACTCGTTATTAACAAAGGTGAGAAATGATTCATTCATTTCGTCCTAACAAAGGTACATTATTATTTGGTATCAAGAACATTCATTTACATTTATTTAGATTTATATTTATACATTTGCAAAAAGGAAGTTATATACCTTATTATATATAAAATTTAAGGTTCTTCTATATTTAAAGAATGGAATTCAATCAGGCCATTCATTGGTGTTTCTTCAATAATTTCCAGTTCGATGTCAAATTCACGGGCAACTTCCCGCAAAATGGCCGCGTAGCTGTAAGCCAGTGAGCCCACAAAACGAATAGGATAATTTTTGTAGTCATATTGGCAGACATTACGAGTAAAGAAATTTCTTAGATTACCGGTAATCAGCTCAAATACATAGTCATCATTGGTATAATCTGCCAGAAAATAAGATATGGTAGACAAAAAGCGATTGGGGAACGGGCGGTTATACACAGATTCCATAACCTCATTCGGGCTTATACGGAACTTCTCAAAGAAATCCGCCGTTACATCTTTAGGAGCCAAACCTTTCAGTACATCAGACAAAAACATTTTGCCCAATACAGCGCCACTGCCTTCATCTCCTAAGATATAGCCTCCCGCTTTGACATTCTTTACAATGATTTTCCCGTCATAAAAGCATGAGTTCGAGCCGGTTCCCAAGATACAGGCGATGCCTGCCTCGCATTTGAACAAGCCACGTGCAGCTGCCAGCAAATCACTCTCTACCTGAATTGGAGTTTTGAATTGTGCTACCAATGAAGCTCCCAATACATTTTTCTTTTCATAAGAAGTACATCCGGCACCATAATAATAGACTTGTTCCAATTTCCTTTTGAAAAAATGCTCGGGTAATCCTAACCGCACACTTCGGCTAATCTCTCTTCTCGTTTGAAAGAAAGGATTTAAGCCCTCTGTGAAGGCTCGCTGTATCAGACGATTATCTTCAACCAGCGCCCATTCTGTTCTCGTAGAACCACTTTCTGCAATTAGTTTCATAGGTAGTTAGTTTTAGAATTGAATACAAATATATAGCTTTTTTTAATCTTTCCAAGGCTATTTCAAGAAAAAATCATTTTACTGGCCATACATCTCCCTTTTGCTCATATCCTCAATCATCCAACAAAGTATTCCTACTTTTCCAACGCAACCGCGTTTTAGTCAAAACAAGACGATAACAGACTAACAATAAGATACTATCTGACTGAATTCCAAGTTCCGTTTGAACTT
>NZ_JAMZEE010000095.1:0-1318 GCF_024704895.1 Bacteroides muris (ex Fokt et al. 2023)
AATTGAAAGTCAACCGTCCAATCTACGAAATTCTACAAATTTTGAGCTTTTCTCTACTGGATAAAACACCTGTAAGAGAGATACTTAACGATTGCAATTACAAAAATATCAAAGAACTAAATTATAAACAACTGAAAATCAGCTGGGACTAAGTGCCCAGCAGTGATAATATATCTTTCATTATTCAGGATTTATATCTTTAGAACAGTAAAGACTTTATCTGTTCTAATTTGTGGGGATATTCGGCATAATAGGCTCCTTGCTCGGTTGCCATCTTATTGGGACTTGGTTCTATCCCTACACGGTTCAAGTCCAGCCTGTCCGCATCAAAACAGGTATCGATGGTCGGCTCTCCCGTCTTGTGTTCGGTTGTATGCAGTTCACATGCTTTTTCTAATAATGAGAATTCATTGTCGGATAATTCTTTCAGTAACATCCTTCTAATGGAGTGAAGCATCTTTGCAGCCCTGATTCCATGTTCAAAATCCCATCCGTCATCCAATCGGCATTTGTCGTGCAGATAGGCGAATAGGCGAACGACTGTTATATTAATATCTTTACGGATACAGAGCGTTCCATTTAGTTTTTCCAAACTCAATATGATTCCGTTACGCTCTACCCTTTGCCAATGCGACAGCCCATGAATCTCTCCGAGTTTCCAGTCTGATGAAGCAAACCGTTTTACAATATTTATATTCAAGTCGGGCAGTTCCACAGCGGGAGTGAGTGCCGTTGTCGGGGCTTTTCTTTGGAAGAATTTCATCATGCTTGGATTGAAATATGATTGTTATCTGCCGTAAAATTAGCAATAATTCTGTTATCAAAGGGTGTGATTGTATAATCGGTTATCGTTTTTATTGTACGGCTAAAATAAAGTCGTAACAGAGTATCACTCCATTACGACTTCATTTTGAAATAAACCGTTCTTTACATCTCCATGATATAAATCTACTCTCGTCTACGCCTATCAGGATCACTGATAATTCCTACTAAACAGCCTATAACAGCCATAGCCAAGAAACCACCAAAACTACCCGTTCCAAGTCCGGTTAATCCACCGAGTATTAAGCCAGTCCATCCACCACCGTTCATTAATGTAGTACTTTGAATTGCTATTTCTTAAAATGTTTCTTTTTAATATGCCAATTAATCATCTATCATAGCTTTCGCTCCTATTAATCCCGAAATGATAGGGATAATAAAAAAAGATAGATGAGATTCCCAATCAATATATAGAGGATTAACCCGTTGGTTGAATTAAAATTCTAAATATTTACAAATGAAAAAGTTGCACAATTTGCGGATTATTATTAAATTA
>NZ_JAMZEE010000096.1:0-1315 GCF_024704895.1 Bacteroides muris (ex Fokt et al. 2023)
ATTATACTAAATATTATTTACTAACTCATTTGTTTTCAACGGATTAACTGTAATTTTAACGAAGTATTAATTATATAATCAGTCATTCAAAAAGACGTCAATAATGAACATTGTTTCAAAACGTTCAAAAAAAGAGGAGAGAATCTCAATATTGAAATTCTCTCCTCCAATTTGCCTGAAGCCTTTACATGCAGTCCGAATCGGACTCTCATATTTCCAATATGTGTTTCCATCCGTTTATCTCGAATTTGATATACTCTTCCACAACCTGCTGCATTCCATCCACGGTAATCTTGTGCATCAATATCTCCTCGAACATCGTGAACATCCACACCGTATGCAGATGTATCATGAAATCGCTCACCCGTATATTCATATGCGGATGTTTCGTCTTGTTGTCTTTGAACCATATTTTCACTTGTTCCGTAGCTTTATCGGTAAATTCCGATTTGAAATGCTCTAATGAAGACCCTTGTGCCCAAAAAACAAAATCTTCATCAGAGTACGGTTGCCACGCAGCAGATTCATATACTCGGAAACGGCGGAAAACAGATATTCTTCCCGTATCATATCCAATGCGTCTGCATATTTTCCGTGATGACGGTCAAACATGGAATAAAAAGACGAGGTAATAGGGGCAAGGACTGCACAGAACAGACTGTCTTTACTTGGAAAATAGTGATATAGATTTCCAACTCCGACACCCACCTGCGTGGCAATGGAACGCATGGAAGCCTTCGTAAAGCCCTTGCGGGAAAACTCTTTGCGTCCTGCATCCATTATCTTTTGCCTGATGTCGTTTTTGAGTGACTGCATGATTAAACACTGTTTCCTTTTCGGGTGCAAAGATATTATGATTCAATGGTATATGCAATACCAATAAATAGTGAGAAAGACAAAGACAACTCAGTATCAATAATGTATCTATCAAAAAACAACGAACAATGAACATTGCTAAATAATGTTCATTGTTAAGGCATGTGCTTATTACTAATTATTTGGTATATTAAATACGAAAAGTGCATATCTAAAATATAAGGCATGTACTCTTCGATTATAATTTTATCCCTTTTGGTCGGTTTTCATCCTTGAATTGAAACCCCGGCCGCCCGATGAACTTCGTTCATTAATCAGGCAACCTTCTTCAAGTCTGTTGTTCCCACTTGGCATACATCTCCCTTGAAAGTTTCACAATCTCCCGGCTCAGTTTCACAAGGTCGATGGTATGTTTCTCCAACTTGTAGAGCAACGCCATCGCCTTCTTCTCCGAAAAGTGGATGCGCAACTCTTTAACGACTTGATTGTAGTTCGTACC
>NZ_JAMZEE010000097.1:0-1303 GCF_024704895.1 Bacteroides muris (ex Fokt et al. 2023)
ATAGGCCAAGTGGCTGATTTTCATTATCTTTAATGGTATCCTACCACACATTAAAGCAATGAACAAAACAGCACTTGACCAATATGAGGAAATCGTAACCGATGCTTTGAAAAGTTGTTCAGCGAAGTTACGCAAAAGTTTTAAAACTGCATTCATTCAACTCATGATTTTGTATATGGTACTACCAAGAAAGATTAATTTCACCCAAATGGGACGTTACTCAGACAGCTCGGAACAACGCTTCCGGCAGTTGTTTGAACATGAGTTTGACTGGATGCAGTTCAATCTCTTCCTTATGCGGCAGCGATTTGGTGAAAGTGCTAGAAAAGCCATTGCCATAGACGCAAGCCACATTTCAAAGTCGGGAAATAAGACTCCTTATATCGGTAAGTTCTGGTCGGGATGCGCTTCTGCGATGAAACGAGGATTGGAAATTCTCGGTATCGCCATTATTAACATTGATAGCCGGGACTGTATGATGCTACGTGCAGAACAGACGCCGAGCAAGGCGTATCTGGAAAAGCAAGGCGAAAATTACAATCTAGTGGACTGGTATCTTGACGTACTCCGCAAATACAAGGACAAGTTGCTCGGCATAACACGTTATGTCGTTGCAGATGCATGGTTTTCAAAGGCAAAGTTCGTCAATGACACCTGTCTGATGGGATTCCATGTCATCAGTCGCCTGCGTGATGATGCCGCCTTATGGTATTCACATAGCGGTGTTCACACAGGCAAACGGGGACGACCGCGTATCAAAGGCGAGAAGATTGATTTTGAGAAACTCGACCTTCAGCGTTGCGAGATTCTCGACATTGAAGGAGGAAGGGCCTACTCAGTCAAGGCATATTCAAAGGCAATGAAACGCAACATCAAAGTCGTGGTTCATTATCCAAAATCAGGAGGACACAAAATCTATTTCTCCACCGACCTTGATATGTCGGCCAAAGGCATCATCGAATACTACCGTACACGATTCCAGATTGAGTTTTGCTTTCGGGATTCCAAGCTGTTTTCCGGACTCAATGATTGTCAGGCAAGAGACTTGAGGAAACTCGACTTCGCTTTCAATGCTTCACTGGCCTCGGTAAACATTGCAAAGTTCATGCGGCAACAATACTATCCGTCGCTTTCCATCGGATTGCTAAAGGCCTATCTGAGTAATATTTATATGCTCAAAAGAATTTTTAGCAGGTCCGGTCTGAAACCGAACAGAACTTTTAATACTAAACTTATCAAAGAACTCTTTGGCATAGTGGCAGAAGCCGCTTAGCCGATATGGTGAATTTTTAACGGACTATTA
>NZ_JAMZEE010000098.1:0-1227 GCF_024704895.1 Bacteroides muris (ex Fokt et al. 2023)
TAATATCTGAAGAACTCAAAAGGAGTTCTCACATCAAGATAACCGTCTACCTCTTCGTTGGCTTCCGCTTCCATTTCAAACGCGGAATTTCCGTAAGCCTTATCACCCACATTCACCCAACACCGGTTACGGCATAAGTGATACATGTAGGATATTGCGTACTCCAACCCATACTGAAGGTAGAACCACAACGGGCAAAGTAGATATACCCATAAGTTGAACCCGGCAAACAGCATGATTAATGTCAGCAGCACAGCCGATGCAATCATACATTCTTCCCATTGGCGCACATGAATCGCCTCATGGTTAAGTGTACTCTGCTTCATCTCCTCCTTGCTTTTCTTGGTGAAGACGAAGCATCCCAATGTGATGGTGCTGTAGTCCTGCCACAGCAGCCATTTCGCTAACTTGCTTTCATAAAAAACTTTCATACATCTTTCCATTTATATTAGTTTGTTAATTAACCGGGTTTTCGTAATCATGGTCACCCAAATCAGCATACGAATACGAAATGCCATTTTTATTGGTTGAAATCCAGACTCCTCCCAATGATATGAATTCATAAACACCAGGGTCTGTGATATGAGCCTTATTGCAATAATGGAATTGACCGTCAACCAACTCCAGATCATTAAATCCGTCCGATGTCACAACTGACACATAGCCATATGTGCTCCCTGAAGAATTATTATATATGATCAAGGATATTTTCATACCCACACATTGGGCAGAGCTGGGAAGCATGTATTCACTTTGGCCTATTCTACTGGGACGCCCATTGCCAAAATCCGAACCAAAATTGGGGTTCAGGTAAAAGTAGCCTTCATTGGAACTAAACCCATGTATCTTTATGAATGCCGCTGTCGCTGTAATTTTTCCTTGAACATTGACTTCTCCAGTCTCACCATCAATGCTACAAGTGACATTTCCATTCTTATCCCTTGCCAGCACATTCTGTACCACCAAATCATCCACAAGGATTTCATCGGCACGTATTTTTCTCGCTAAAGCCATATCCATAGCTACAAACATAAACTGCTGTGCCGCCTCCCAATTCGCATCACCGTCTATCAAGGTGGGTGCGACAGTGACCGACGTACCGTAAGCCCGTACCCGAAACGGAATGGTGCGATTGTTAAATGTGGCCAGTACGATGTCATGGAACTCCTCATTCCACACATACGTGTTACCTTTGGCGAAAAAACCTCTCGGACGCGGCTCACTGGC
>NZ_JAMZEE010000099.1:0-1152 GCF_024704895.1 Bacteroides muris (ex Fokt et al. 2023)
ACAGGAACGTTCACGTCTTGTAAGGACTATGATGACGACATCAAGAACTTGCAGGAACAACTGGACAAGAAAGCTTCACTTGAAGAGCTGGCTGCGAAAGTTTCGACTTTGGAGACAGCTGTCAACGATGCTAAAACAGCTGCCAACGAAGCTAAGGACAAGGCTCAGGAAGCTTTGGACAAGGCCGGTTCGGCAGAAGGTGGTGTTTCTGATGACGATTTGAAAGCTCTGAAGAAAGAACTGCAAGACCAAATCGACAAGTTGGCTTCTTTGGACATCGTAAACCAAAAGATTGCAGCTCTGAAAGAAGAACTGAAAGGCGATTTCGTTACAGACGAGAAGCTGAAAGACTTGGCTGCTGAAATTGACAAGGTAAGCGCTGAGGTGATGTCCCTGATTGGTCATCGTCTGACCAGTTTGGCCGTAATTCCTACCAGCCACATCAACGGTATTGCTGCCATCACGCTGACTACCCTGCAATATACTCCGCAGAAGTATCAGGCTATGACTAAGCATACAACTCAAGACCACGCTACAACTCCGGTTTTGGACCACGTAAACGCTGCTGCTACAGCTAATTCTATCTCTACTGATTACAACGAGGCTTATTTCCATGTAAGCCCCAGCGTAGGTGTTCGTACTTCAGATATTGAATTGCCCTCATTCGATTGCATCACATCTGAAAATATCATGACCAAGGCTACCGGTGCTGACATTAAGACTAACAGCCCGATTCAACCGGTTAAGTACGAAATCAACAAGGACGTACTGACTGTAAAATTCAAAAAGACAGTCAAGGGGTCTATCGCTGCAACGACTGCCGGCGACAAGGAAAAGTTCTACATGGCATCTTTGAAAGCTCCTATCGCTGCTGAAAACTATACAGCTGCCGAAAAGAAAGCTTTTGACGAACAAGGCACTAAGGTGTATGTGAACTCTGAATATGTACGTCTGCACGAAGAGGTTAAGGTTCCGTATCTGGTTAATAGCAAAACTGACTTTAACAAGACTATGACCGGTAAGTTTGCCGATGAAATCCAGAACGACGGCAAAGAAGACTTCTATGTACACTATCATGACTCTGTATGCGTATACGAATCTAAAGCCAACGAATATGTAGACGTTAAGCAGCCTTATAACGAGCCGCTTGAC
>NZ_JAMZEE010000009.1:0-111132 GCF_024704895.1 Bacteroides muris (ex Fokt et al. 2023)
CTACCAAAAGAATCGGCAACTTTTTCAAGCTGCCGATTCAACTGTTTCATGGCGTTCCTTATCCCGAACTCACGTTATAAGGGTAGGCTTTGGGGCTGTGAACATAGAGTACTTTCCCTTCGTATGAGTTTGTTTGGTTCTCTTCAATCACCACATTGCCGTCTTTGTCCGTCACGGTAATGTCGGCTTCGTATAGGGGGAATGGAAAAACGATTTGTAGGTAGTTTTCGTCACCAGTGACTTCTATAGTATAGTCTATGGGAACACGGGTGGTGACTTTGGAGCGACTTGTTTCTTTGTATATTTTGATTTGTCTCTTCTTGTGATGGGTAGTAATGGAACCATTAATAGGTAGGATAAATAGTAAGGCTCCTAAAATCATTAATAACTTTGCTTTCATTCCTTTTAATTTTTATTGGTTTAACAGCGGCAAAGTTAGAGGATAATGATGAGATGGAGGCATAAAATGAATCACACTATAAAAATGCAATATGCAGATTTATAGTGTGATATGATTTTGATAAGTCACAATTGGGTTATTTGCTTCCGTTCATGCGCTCTTTCATGCGGTATTTTCTTTGAGAGACTATATGTGCGTCGGTATTGCCGAAGCAAAGGGCGATGGTTTGATTGGAGAAGCCGACTTTTTCTAAACAGAGGCAGAGCAAGTCTTCGTCTGTCAGTAGAGGATATTGAGTTTTTGTATCAGATATATGGTCGGCATAGAGTTCCATGACAATTTCTTTAAGAACTTTCTGTTCGTGGTTTGCCAGTACGGTGAGTTCTTTTTTACTGGTTGCTTTTTGTTTGGACAGCTTTTCTACTTTTTGATAGATGCTGCTTTGCTTGAACAGCCAGGTGCGCAGGCTTTCCTTTTCTGTTTTCAGTTTTTCGATGGCGGTTTCCCGTTCGGTTATTTCTTGTTTGTACTTTTCTGCCTCTTGCGAAAAGCCGGATTGTTCTTTCCGTAGCAGAGTGATGATGCGCTGGCTTTCGTTGATGGAGTACTTCAGGTTGTTGTATTTCTCTTGGGCTTGCGCTAATTTTTGTTCGTTGATGGCTCGTTGTTTGTCTCGTTTATTGATACGATATTGGAAAAATACAATAAGAACAAGGCAGAGAATAAGGAAAATTCCGATTACGTTTTTCAACAGATACTTGCTTCTCCTTTGTTCTTGGTCAACCTTTTGCTTGATGTCGTATTGGTGAATCAATTGCCGTATTTTGGTGGATTGTTCACTGAAATAAGTGGAGTCTGCAATCTCTATGAATTGATACAGTAGTTCGGTAGTTGCTTGGTAGTCTTTTTGCTCTTCTTTGATATTAGCTAAATCAAATAGGATGCTTGCTTTTTCTTTTGATTGGAAATATATGCTGTCTTTCAGACTCTTATTGATATAATATTCTGCAGAGTCCAAATTGTCTTTACAGTAGAAAATATGTCCTATATCGCTATAAAGCATATATCTTTTTGCATTTTCAGGAAGCCATTGCAGAGACTTTTTTGCATAGTACAGAGCTGTGTCATATTTTTCTTTCCAACAATATTCTCTACTCAGACTACCTGCATACATTTCGATGATGGTGGAATCACCTGATATTTGGGCATAATCTAAAGCCTTTTTTCTATAAAAAAGCGCAGAGTCTTCTTTTTCAATTATAGAATAGTAGGAACCGAGTCCGCTCAATGCTATTGCCTTATCCTTATCCGTAAAGCAGTACTCGTACAATTCATTATATGCCTTTTTTGCCTTCTCATACAGCTGTGCATCATAATATTCGTTCCCCAATGAGCTGAGCAGATGCCTTTTTGTCTCTACATCTTCCGGAAACTTTTCAATGATATCCAGTCCTTCCAGTAAGAACCCGATAGCCCGTTCGCTTTGTTCCATTTCCACCTCCAGCCTGCCTTTATAGAGCAGTGCCACCGCTCGTTCGCGCTCGTCATCGTCATAATAATCCAATGCTACATCCAGCAGCGAGTCGCAGGGTAGCAGAGGTTTTTCGCATTTGTCTGTGGCTTGTGCCAACAGCAGGGCATATCGGGCGGACTCCTGACGTGTAAGTTCGATGGTTGCAGGCAGTGCCTCCAGCAGCCGCAGGGCGCTGTCGGGATTTGCTGTCAGCAATGAGTCGGCGTTGCTCAATAAAGCTTCTGCCCGTCCGTCTGTCCGGTGGCAAGCAGCCGATAGCAGGAACAGGGCGACGAGGGGGAACAATGCCAGGCGTTGTATAGCGTTTCTCATTGACTTCTTGTTGATAGTGGGGGGCAAAGGTACGGAATATTTGTGTCAATGGCCGTAACTCATGGGCGGAAAGTTGCTGCACGCTTGCTGCAAAGTTACTGCAAGCCTTTTGCAGCGCCACTGCAAAAAGGATGCAGTGTCTTTGCAGTGGGAAGTCTCTGTGTATCAATAATGAATGAAACGGTTCTGCAAAGTGTCATTCTCCGCGGCGTTGGCATATTTCCACTCCTGCCGTCTCTATGTCCGCGCCCATCGGCGGATTGCGCTTTGCCAGCTTGAGGGTTATTTCCTCTATCTGCGGGAAGTCGCGGAACAGTCGGTTCGTGATTCGCCCGCATACATGTTCCAACAGTTGGGAAGGAATGTCCATTTCTGCTTTCACGGCCTCGTGCACATCTGCATAGCTCACGGTGTCGGCTACGTCGTCCGTCTCCGCCGCGCGCCGGATGTCGACTTGCAGGCGCAGGCTGACGGTAAACTCGTTGCCTACCAGGGTTTCTTGTCCGCCCACCCCGTGATGGGCGAAGAAGCGGAGGTTGTCGAGAAAAATGTAACTGGTCATCGCTTATGGATTGTTTGCTGCAAACTTACTGATATTTTGTGGGACGGGCAAATCAGAATCCGATTGTTGTGGCTTTTTGTGTGAATTGTATTCTGCAGGACACAAAAATGCGGAGGAATTGTTTCTTGGAGTATACAATGGAACATGAAGAAGCGGCGGAAAGTCATTATGCTTTCCGCCGCTTCTTCATGTTTTGAGTTACTCAAATCTTTGTTATCTTCCGGTACTTTCTATCATGCTTCTGATTTTCTCGTTCAGGCTTTCCGCCTTCATCAGTTGTTCCAGTGTCAGGTGCATGCGCCAGCGCCAGTAGTGCCGCGGGTTGGCAGGAATGTTGATGCGTTCTTCCTGCACGTTCGGGTTACGCCATTTGCCGTCCATGGACATCCAGTCTTGCAGGGAGAGGATGCAGAGGATGGAGTTGCTGCAGAGGTGGTTGCGAACCACTTCTTCGCAGAGTTCCGGCGTGGCCGTTGTCGGTGCGGTGCCATAGTGCCCAAGCATGGTGTTGTAGTAACGTTGTGTCTGCTGGAAGTCCTCTTCCCACCAGCCGCGCAGGGTAGACATGTCGTGCGTGGAGATGGTGCAGACTGAACGGTAGGGGTACCAGTCGGGGTGTCCGAATTCTTGTTGCGGGTCTTTCGGCATGCGTTGTATCTCCAGAGAAAGGATACGCAGGTCGTTCATCACCCATGCCACGCAGTCGGGAATCATGCCCAAGTCTTCACCGCATACCAGCATGCGCGTGGACTGCATGAGTTGCGGCAGTTTCTTCATGGCTTGCCGGCCCCAAAAGTCGTTGTGGCGATGATAGTAGTACTGGTCATACAGCCGGTTGAAGGCGGCCTTCTCCCAGTCGTTCAGTGCGCGGTAGATGTAGTCGTGCTGCACGCCGATGCGCGGATGGTATTCGTGCGGATTGTTGCGGTCGGGCACGAACAGCACATCGCTGATAAGGGCGTAAAGCCCGTCGCGAATCCAGATGCTGTCATCGTCCGTCTTTCCGGCAAAGTAGGCTTCCACCTTGCGCTGGGTGTCGAACTCGGGACGCATGCGGTAAACCTCCCACGTGTCTGTCGGCTCTATGAAGGTCTGCTTCACATGGTCTGTATGCGGGCCGAAGATTTGTCCGAGGAAGTACTCATGGATATAGGGCTTCAGGAAGAAGTCTTCGCGGAATGCCAGCCCGTAGCTCTCTATCTCCTCGCGCGTCATGGGCAGGGCGGGGACGAATTGTCCCAACAGGCCGTGTACGGCGTGCATCGGTATCTCCCAGATGCGGAAGAAGCCGAGGATGTGGTCTATGCGGTAGGCATCGAAGTATTCCGACATTTTGCGGAAACGCTTCATCCACCAGGCATAGCCGTCTTTCTCCATGACATCCCAGTTGTAGGTGGGAAGGCCCCAGTTCTGCCCGTTCACGGAGAAGTTGTCGGGTGGTGCGCCGGCCTGGCCGTTCAGGTTGAAGTAGTGGGGTTCCTTCCAGGCTTCCACACTGTTGCGGCTGATGCCGATGGGAATGTCGCCTTTCAGCACTACGCCGTTGGCGCGCGCATGCTCGGTGGCGGCAAGCAGTTGCAGGTGCAGGTTGAACTGGATGTAATAATAGATGGCTATGTGCGGATAGTCGGCGGAGTCCGGCCGGCACAATGTCTCTATCTCTTTGGCATCGTAGGTGGCATACTTGGGCCACTCGCGGAAATTTGGGGTCTTGTAGGCGTCACGCAGGTAGCTGAAGACGGCATACGGCTGCAGCCATTCTTTGTTGGCTTCGTAGAAGTTGCGGAAAGCATCCGATGCCAGTACTTTTTCCCCTTCTTGCCTGAAGATGAGGTGGAAATATTCCCACTTTGCCTTGTTCACAGCCTCGTAGTCTACGGCAGGCAGCGCGTTTAGCTCTTTCCGGCGTTTGTCGAATTCGGCCATCGCCTTCTTGTCCTTCAGGCTGCCCAACTGCTTCAGGTCGGTGTACATGGGGTGGAAGGCATAGATGGAGATGCTGCTGTAAGGGTAGGAGTCTGTCCAGGTATGCGTCATGGTAGTGTCGTTGATGGGCAGAATCTGCACCGCCTTCTGGTTGGTGGCAACTGCCCAGTCAATCATGCGCTTCAGGTCGCCGAAATCGCCTACACCGAAACTTTTCTCGGAGCGCAGGGAGAATACGGGAACGGCTACTCCGGCACCTTTCCATGCAGGAAGGTCGAAATATACATGACGGTCGCCGATGGCCAGCGTTTCGTTGGCGGCTATCTGCGGGTCGGCCATGTAGCGGTTGGGGTTGTTTTCCCAAGCCACGGCGCGGTGTTCTTTTTTATTGTAAAGGACGAACTTGTATTCCAGTGGGAAGCTGATTTTGCCGGCATCCACTTCCGCTTGCCATTCGGGGAAGTCGGCGTCGCTCATGAGGGCGGCTTTGTCCGGGTTCCAGTTGCCCAGTGCTTTCTGGTTTCCGCAAAGTGCCAGACAATGGTCTTCGTCTATGCAGGGGGCATACGCCTTTATCAGCAAGCCCTTCTTGTAGCTTTTAGGGGCGGTATCGCGTTCGCGATGCGCCAGCAGTGATTCAGTGAAGGCGGATGTATAAAAATACTGCTGTTCGGGCAGATTCTTCCAGCAATCTTCTATGCGGTAGGCTTTCTTCGGATTGTCTGCCACATGCAGGATGCGCGGCAGGCTGTTCCATTCCGTCCGTATGGTTTTCCCGTCTCGATAGATGTGGTAACTGTACTCGACGATTTCATTGCCGGGAATCTGAATATCCACTTCTGCAGTCCAGTGGATGCCGTCTACGGTATGCAAGGGGGTGGCTTTATCGGGTCGGTTGTTGCCAAGTTCCGGGATGGAACCCAAGACTCTGACCTCTTCACCCCAGCTGGTGCGATACTCGATATTGAATAATAGTGTCATATTATATTAGATTTAGAAATAGCAATAGCTGCAATGATTATGCAAGTATAGAAATTATTCTTCACAATCATGCAGCTACCGTTATCTAACTCATTTAAATTACTATGCAAACGTTTGTGCTTGCCGTGGGGCTATCCGCAACGGGAAGTTCCGCACGTTGTGCAGATGAGGCAACCTTCCTGGTAGACTAGTGTCTCGTTGCCGCAGTTCGGGCATTTCTTGCCTTTGGCTTCCGTACCGTCCTGAACGTATTTCTTCAGGGCACGTTCCACACCGTTCTTCCAGGTGTTGATGTTTTCGCGGTCCAGTTGCAGTGAACCTACCAGCTTGATGACTTGCTCGATAGGCATGCGATAGCGCAATACACCGGAAATCAGTTTGGCATAGTTCCAATACTCCTTGTTGAACTTCTCGGACAGACCCTCGATGGTGACTTTGTATCCGCGCTTGTTCTCGAACTGGAAGTCGTAACGCTTGTTTCCGTGCTCATCCACATTCTTGATGATGTGGCCTGACACCACATTCTTCGGCAGGATGATGCCTTCATCATCGTCCAGCACACCGGTGAATATCTCGTAGGGATGATTGTCCAGCAAGCCGACGAATGCCACCCATTTCTCCTTGTTGTTCTGGAAGCGGACAACATCTGCATCCAATATTTTGGGTCGTGTTTCAACGATTGTAGGCGGTTTGCACGGAGGAAACTCGGACTTTTTGTTGCTCTTGGTAGAGATGAGCACACCAGAACGTGACCCGTCACGGTAGACAGTGCAGCCCTTGCATCCTGATTTCCATGCTTCTACATACAAGCGGTTCACGAGGTTTTCGTCCACGTCGTTCGGCAGGTTGATGGTTACGCTGATGGAGTGGTCTACCCATTTCTGGATACGTCCCTGCATCTTGACTTTCATCAGCCAGTCCACGTCGTTGGAGGTTGCTTTATAGTAGGGTGATTTCTCTACCATGGCATCCACTTCTGCTTGCGTGTAGCGTTTGGCAGGATTGTACCCTTGTGCTTCCATCCAAGTCACGAACTTGGGGTGGAACACGATATATTCTTCAAAGGCATCTCCGGTTTCGTCGATGAAGTCCACATGAACGTTCGTATCGTTGGGATTCACTTTGCGGCGGCGCTTGTACACGGGCAGGAATACGGGCTCTATACCGGAGGTGGTTTGAGTCATCAGGCTGGTGGTGCCGGTCGGGGCGATGGTCAGACAAGCAATGTTGCGGCGTCCGTACTTCTTCATCTCCTCGTACATTTCCGGATCGGCTTCGCGCAGGCGGTTAATGAACGGGTTGTTCTTTTCGCGTTCTGTATCATATACCTCGAATGCACCGCGTTCTTTGGCCATTTCTATGGACGAGCGATAGGCGTTGAGTGCCACCGTCTTGTGTACTTTCTCCGAGAACTCGGTTGCCTCTTCAGTACCATAACGCAGTCCCAGAGCGGCAAGCATGTCGCCTTCTGCTGTGATTCCTACACCGGTACGGCGGCCTTGGGCGCTTTTCTTGTAAATCTTCTGCCACAAAACGCGTTCTGTGTGCTTCACGTCTTCGCTTTCAGGGTCGGCATCTATCTTGCTCATGATACGCTCTATCTTTTCCAGCTCAAGGTCGATGATGTCGTCCATGATGCGTTGTGCCAAAGTTACATGCTTCTTGAATAGCTCAAAGTCAAAGTAGGCGTCCGGCTTGAACGGATTAACCACGTATGAGTAAAGGTTGATGGCGAGCAGACGGCAGGAGTCGTACGGGCACAGTGGGATTTCGCCGCATGGATTGGTGGATACGGTACGGTATCCCAAATCTGCATAGCAGTCGGGCACGGATTCCTTTAATATGGTATCCCAGAACAACACACCGGGTTCTGCCGATTTCCACGCATTGTGCACAATCTTTTTCCATAATGCGGATGCGTCAATCTCTTTTTGGAATACCGGCTCTGTGGCGTCAATCGGATATTGCTGTGTATATGGTTTGCCCTCGATGGCGGCCTGCATGAAATCGTCGGTCAGTTTCACGGAAACGTTGGCTCCGGTCACCTTGCCCTCGGTCATTTTGGCATCGATGAAGGCTTCCGAGTCGGGGTGTTGGATAGATACGCTAAGCATCAGTGCGCCGCGGCGTCCATCCTGAGCTACTTCGCGTGTAGAGTTTGAATAGCGTTCCATGAAGGGAACCAAGCCGGTAGAGGTGAGTGCCGAATTCTTTACCGGTGAACCTTTCGGACGGATATGGGATAAGTCGTGTCCCACACCGCCACGGCGTTTCATCAGCTGTACTTGTTCTTCGTCTATCTTGAAGATGCCGCCATAAGAATCAGCTTCGCCGTCCACGCCGATGACAAAGCAGTTGGACAGAGAGGCTACCTGATAGTTGTTCCCGATTCCGGTCATAGGGCTTCCTTGCGGAACAATGTACTTGAAGTGGTCGAGCAAGCCGAAAAGTTCCTCTGAACTTAATGGATTGGGGTACTTGGCTTCAATGCGGGCTACCTCATTGGCTATTCGCCAATGCATGTCTTCCGGAGACTTTTCGTAAATATTTCCGAAAGAATCTTTGACCGCATATTTGTTTACCCAAACTCTGGCAGCCAATTCGTCGCCTTGGAAGTATTTTAAAGATTCTCCGTAGGCTTCGTCATAAGAATAATTTTTCTTTTCCACAATGTTGTATCTCTTAGGATTAGTAACAAAAAAGTAAAGTTGTAGAAGTTGTACTTTTTGTTAACAAATGTGAGTGCAAAGCTATGAATGTTTTTCAACTTGGCAAAATTAAAATGAATGTTTTTATTAACCGATGAACAGCTTTCTGTGAACAGGCGTTAATATGCTGGTTTATAGATTTTTGTTTTTTTTGAATGGATAGATAAGTTTTCCAAAATGGAATTTATTAACAGCTTATTAATCTGAAAGGTTGTCGGTTTTGGCAAACATGAGATTAATTTTGTCTGCCATTAAAGATGATAATTGTTCATTTCTTGTTGAAAAGATGGCTTTTCTTCAGGATATATGACAATAAAAAAAGTGTGAACTCTTGAGTGGATTGTTCATGGATTACATTATCTTTGCAAAAAAAGAAAGTATGGAAAGCTTGAAACAAAGGAGAACAATCCGAAAATATCAGCAGAAAGATATTTCTGTTGATTTGTTAAATGATTTGCTTGAAACCTCTTTCCGGGCTTCTACGGTCGGAAACATGCAGGTTTATAGCGTGATTGTGACGCGTGATGCAGAGCGTAAAGCCAAACTGGCGCCTGCACATTTCAATCAGCCGATGGTTCGGACGGCACCGGTATTGCTTACTTTCTGCATAGATTTGCGCCGTTTCAGCAAGTGGTGTAAGCTGCGTAAGGCTGAGCCGGGATATAACAACTTTGAGTGGTTTGTGACGGGGGCTATCGATACTTTGCTGGTGGCACAGACTTTTTGTGTGGCTGCCGAGAAGAAGGGACTGGGCATCTGTTATCTGGGAACTACCACTTACAACCCTCAGATGATTGTCGAAGCATTGGAATTGCCGGAATTGGTGTTTCCTATCACGACAGTCACAGTAGGATGGCCTGCCGAACAGCCGGAACAGGTGGATCGTTTGCCTCTGGAGGCTATTGTGCACGAGGAGTTTTATCACGATTATACCTCTCAGGATATTGACCGGTTGTATGCCTATAAGGAGTCGCTTTCCGAAAACAAGCAGTTTGTCTTGGAGAACAACAAGGAAACGCTGGCGCAGGTCTTTACAGATGTGCGTTATACAAAGAAAGACAATGAGGCAATGTCGGAGAATCTTTGGAAGGTAATGAAAGAGCAGGGCTTTTAGTGCCCTGCTCTTTTATTCTGTCAGGTAAATTGTATTTTCTTTTAGTTTTGCTTTTTCAGCGCAGACTGAATCTCGTCGATTTCCGCGCGGAATGATTTGTCTACCTCTTTCAGCTCCTTGATGGTTTTGCATGCATGCAATACGGTGGCATGGTCTTTATGCCCAATTAATGCACCGATTTTTGCAGTAGAGAAGTCTGTATAGTTTTTGGCTAAATACATGGCTATTTGCCGTGCTTGCACTACTTCCCGCTTTCTGGATTTTGTGTGGATGGTGGCGGTTTCCAATCCGAAATGCTTGCATACGGTGTTGATGATTTCATCGACAGTCACCGCCTTGCTTTCGCTGTTCACCACTTTGCGGACGATACGTTGCGTCAGTTCCAGGTCTATTTCTTTATTGTATATGGTGGAATGCGCCATAATGGAAATAACGATACCCTCCAGGTCACGTACGCTGTCTCCCACGTTCTCTGCAATATAGTCAATCACTTCTTGGGGGAACTGCAGCCCGTCACGGTGTATCTTGTTACGAAGAATGTTTTTGCGGAGCTCTACGGTAGGTTTTTCCAGCTCAGCCACCATTCCCCATTTGAAACGCGTAATCAGACGTTCTTCCATGCCTTGCAGCAATACCGGTGCACGGTCGGAGGTAAGGATAAGCTGCTTGCCGTTTTGATGCAGATGGTTGAAGATATGGAAGAATGTATTCTGAGTCTTGGTTACGCCGGCAAATTCCTGAATATCGTCAATAATTAGAATATCAATGGTTTGGTAGAAGTTTATGAAGTCGTTAGTCGTGTTGTTACGTACGGAATCGGTGTATTGCACTTGGAATAGGTGCGCAGATACATACAACACTCTTTTTTCCGGGTATAGTTCCTTGATTTTGGTTCCGATGGCATTGGCAAGGTGGGTCTTGCCTACACCTGATGCTCCGTATAGGAACAGCGGATTGAAGATTGTCTTAGCCGGATTGAGAGCGACAGCTTCTGCAACACTGCGTGACAGCTTGTTGCTGTAACCTTCGATGAAGGTTTCGAAGTTGTATTCTGGGTTGAGGTGCGGGTCAAGTTCAGGGACGGGAATTTGCGGAATCCTTTTGTCCATCACTTGTTTCAGTGGAATGATGGTACGCTGTGTAGACTCCAAGTCGACGGTTTTCCGTGAGCTCTTGTCTACCATTACGTTGTACATCAATTTAGTTCCCTCGCCAATGACCTTATAGAGGGTCTTGCGCAACAAATCAACAAATTTGTCCTCCAAAAACTCATAAAAGAACTGGCTGGGCACTTGTACGACCAGCGTTTTGTCTTCATATTTTAAAGGTATGATGGGAAGAAACCATGTTTTGTATGTCTGCTCCGGAACATTGTCTCTGATGATTTCAAGACAGCGATTCCACAGCCCGACATGATTTATTTCACTCATAACGGCTAAATACATTTATTAATTAAGCATAACTTCTACGATTGCAAAATTGGCAATCTTATTCGAGAAAAACAAATTCTTTTTTTTTGCGTTTTTAGGGAAAGTAATAAGGACTTTACTTTCAGCTACTTATCGGTTACTGTGGGTGTGTTCCTTATATAAGGTGTATTGCATTTTTCTAATGCTTTGTTATATAGTGTCTTATCTGGATTTGTATCTCTTGTTTCCCTTCTATGTCCGGAGCAGGAAAAAGCCCTTTTTCACTCCTTGTATAGAGCAAATGAGGGCTTTTCTTTTAATTCCTTTATTGGCTTATTATTTAGACAAAATCTATATAACATTTGTCTTTTACTTGTCTTTCTTGCCGAATAGGGAGAAATGGACATATCGTTTCGGATGCGATTTCAAGTCCTCCAATAAACTCGCCGCGTTGGCAGTTGTGGCATTCAGATTATTATATAGCGAAGGGTCGTTTAGCAAAAGTCCGACGGTATTGTCTTTCTGGTTCAACTTGTCTGTAACCATTTTTACATTGTTTAAAGTTGCGTCCACCTTTTGCATGGCGGCAGCATAATCTATCTCCTTTAAATTGTTGGAAATGAGTGCAAAGTTGTCTCCAATCGTATTGAGCTTGCCAGTCAGTTGTGGAATATCATCCTTCATTAGAGTTTGCAACTGGCGGCTTGTGGCGGCCATGCTTGCTGTTAAATCTTGTACATTATGCAGAGTTGCAGGGATGGCGGGGTCGGCCAGTATGACATTTAAGGATGCGAGGATGGAATCCAGCTTGGGCAGCATCTTTTCTACTTGCGGCATCATGGTGGCAACTTTTTCCATCATTCCGTTGTTCAGCACGCCGGGGATTGTGTCTCCAATCTGGTATTTCTCCCGTGGGTTATTGGCAAGCAGCAGGTTCATTTTCACACCGCCAAGCATTTCGGCTGCCAGTTCTGCCGTACTTCCTTTGGGAATACGCAGCTCGGGATTGACATCTATTTCGGCAACAACTTTGCCCGGTTGGGTATAATCGTAGTATAAATCGCGGACAATACCTACGCGGAAGCCGTCGGCAAAGACGGGGCTGGATTTTGTCAGTCCATTGACATTCTCGAACTTCACGTAGAAATAGCTGGAGGGCTTGAACATGTTTATGCCTTTCAGGTAGTTGATGCCGTATACCAATATGCAAAGTGCGGCTATACCTGCTATTCCTATTCTAACTTCTTTTGTAATATACTTCATGATGTATCTTTTGTTATTTATTCCTGTTCTTTTTAAATTCGTTGATGGCTGTGTTGATGTTTATCTTTTCTCCATTCTTGAATGCTATGATGAATGCGTCCTTGAATTTGTCCGTAATGCTACGTTTGCTGCGTAACACCTTGTTGTAATCGGGTGATGCACCGTACGTGTATTTGTAGATTCCGCCTTCTTTATAATAATCCACGTTTTTCAGCCCTTTCAGCCTTTTATCATTCTTGGCCAAAGGACGTGAAGATGTGAGTATCTGTATCTTAAACACAATACCACTCTGCTCTGTTTGGGAAACGGCTGCATTTTCTGACCTTTGCGGACGTTGAGCAGCTTGGCTGCTCTCTGCTTGAGGCGCATTTCTCTTTTCAGGTATAGCTGTGGTTGCGCTACCTTCTGTTTGAGCGGGCTCGGGTACATCTTCCGGAAGAATGGTGTTACTGCTTCCGTTCAACCGGATTTCCTGCTCGCGCTTATAGGTGAGGAAAGCGCGGAAGATACCGTTGGCAAGTGTGGTAGTGCCTGTTTCAGTGTTAAGGTATCGCTCCTCTTCCGGTGTGGAGATGAATCCGAGCTCTACCAGTATGCTTGGCATGGCACTGGCTTTCAGCACCAGAAAACCTGCCTGGTGTACGCCCCGGTCCGTACGTTTGCAGGTTTGACGGAAATGCTTTTGTACGAGGGATGCGAGATGCACACTCTGTGACATGTATTTGTCCTGCATGAATTCGAAGATGATGTAAGACTCTGCCGAGTTGGGATTAAAGCCGGCATACCGTGTCTTGTAATCGCTTTCGTAAAGGATAACGGCATTCTCGCGTTTGGCTACTTCCAGATTGGCATCCGATTTTGCCAGACCTAGTGTCCAGGTGGAGGCTCCTTTAGCTGTCCGGTTTTTGGCCAAGGCATTGGTATGTATGGAGATGAACAAGTCTGCTTTGGCATTATTGGCAATTTCGGCGCGTCGGTCCAGAGGAATGAATATGTCCCGGTCTCGCGTATAGATAACTTTTACGTCGGGACAGTTCTTCTTGATTTGTTTGCCAAGTTTGAGTGCGACATTCAGATTGATATTCTTCTCTTTGGAAATTTTTCCCACTGCACCCGGATCGTGTCCGCCGTGTCCGGGGTCTATAACGACAACGAAGTTTTTAGCTTCAGCGTTGCCACAGCAAGAGGGAGAGATAAGCATCCCTAAGCATATACTCATATATAATATATATCCTCTGTATAGTTTCATATAATTGTGCAAAGACAATGCTTTCTTTTTTGCTTGGCAAATGTAGTGGAAATTTATAGAAAACTAAAGGTTTATGTTCGGTTTTATTGTTCTACCTCTCATTTTTAATGGAATTAATGTCTGTGTGTGGTTCAATGTTTCGATAATATACGTAACTTTGCGGCAGATAATTAAAATAGCAAATCAAGTATGCTGGTTCGTTTTATAAAGAACTGGGCATTGCCTTTGGCAATGCTTGCCGGTACTTTGGGATATTTCTTTTTTGCAGACATTTCTTTTGTGGCGCCTGCCAAGCCTTATGTGAATGGGTTAGTGGCTTTCCTGACTCCGCTTTTGATTTTTTCCCAACTTCTGCTCACCTTCTGCAAGGTGGAGGTGCATGAACTGAAACCCAAATCGTGGCATGGATGGTTACTGCTGTTCCAGACGGTTTCTTGCTTGATTGTTGCGGTATTGTTGGTGTGTTGTCCCATGGCGGAGATTTACCGGGAAGTGTTTGAAGGTGCGATGGTCTGCCTCATTTGTCCCACTGCAACCGCTGCGGCTGTCATTACCGGTAAACTGGGTGGAAGCGCATCCAGCCTGACGACCTATACGTTGTTATCCAATCTTTTGGCGGCTGTGGCTGTTCCTTTGGTTTTCCCGTTGGTGGAGCCTCATGCTGACATTGCTTTTTTTGTTGCATTCCTGAAAATCCTGAGTAAGGTTTTTCCATTGTTGCTTTGTCCTTTCTTGCTGGCATGTTTCCTGCGCGCGTTTGTGCCGAAGGCGCATCACTGTCTGTTGGGGTTCCACGATGCCGCCTTCTATTTGTGGGCAGTGGCTCTTGCCATTGTCTCAGGGCAGACGGTGCGTTCGTTGGTCAATAGTGATGCACCGGTATTTGTTGAACTGCTGATAGCCTTGGCGGGACTGATAACCTGCTGTATACAATTCTATTTGGGAAAGAGAATCGGCGGTCATTATGGTGAGCGCATCAGCGGAGGGCAGGCGCTGGGGCAAAAGAATACGGTGCTTGCCATCTGGATGGCATATACTTATCTTAATCCGTTATCTTCTGTGGGGCCGGGTTCGTATGTGTTGTGGCAAAACATCATCAATAGTTATCAGCTGTGGAAGAAAAGGAAAAATGAGATAAAATATTAAATATGAGATGTTTATGTTTGGTATTTGTTTTGTATAATTTCCTTTTCTCTTTGTTTAGCCAATACGCTTCGCTTTTATTGATACTGGAGTCGGAAACATAGGTAGCCATCTCAAGATTTTTAATTTGTAGGTTGTTGTATTGTTGGGTGTTTAGAAGAATAATTTGCAACAAAGTAAGCCTAATAAAAATAACCCTAAAAAGCATATTGTGAGAATTATATATGCCTTAAACAGGTAGATTCGGTCAGACTGTTCTTTTTCTATGGAGTTTTTACGGATTTCTTCCATCTTTTCAATGGAGACATTGGATAAATCAGTATTTCCCCCTTTGTTTGCAAGGTATTTATGATGTTCTTTCATCCTTTGTCTATTTAGTTTGCGAAGCTCACGGTTCTCTTTGTCTCGTTGTAGCATATCATTTACACAGCCTAATGTTCCCATTCTTCCCTTTATTTAATGTTCAATCTATTTCCTCTAATTCAATTGTAGTTATTTTCTTTTTGTCAAGACTTGCTTGTATTCCTGCATAGTGATATCCCGTATTGTCCTGTCATTTCATCGGGGCTTTTAAGAAATACGCCCCACATACCAAAGTTTTGCATCCATTCCATAGTCTCTTTATACATCCTGAAACGTATATGAAGTTTCAAGGAGGTGCTGGGATTATGTCTCTTTGTTGCCCGGCATCAGCAGTTCTTCTTCATTGTAGCGCGGTCGGTCCTTCACCTCAATGTATATTTTGCCGATGTATTCGCCCACAATCCCCAGCGACACAAGTATCACGCCTCCTACCAGCCAGACGGAAATTATCAGTGATGACCATCCGGGAACGGTGTTGTGCTGTATGTATGAGTAAAGCGTCCATCCGGTGACGCACAGCGCGATAAGGATGAATATGCAACCTATCCAGAAAATCATACGGACGGGTTTTACGGAAAAGGAAGTGATGCCGTCGATGGCAAAGTTGAGCATCTTACGGAAAGGATACTTTGACTCTCCGGCAAAGCGCTTGTCGCGGTTGTAGTACACACAGTCCGTTCGGTAACCGATGAGGGGAACCAGCCCCCGAAGAAAGAGGTTGCGTTCCCGGAAACGGCATAAGTGCTGCACAGCCCTCCGGCTCATCAGGCGGTAGTCGGCATGATTATAGACGGATTTTACTCCCATTGCCTTCATCAGCCGATAAAAGACCAAAGCGGTGTTGCGTTTGAAGAAAGTGTCGGTCTTCCGTTCTTTACGTACGCCATAGACGATGTCATTGCCCGCTTCATAGCTGTTTATCATGTCCGGAATCACCCGGATGTCGTCTTGCAAGTCTGCATCAATGGAAATGGCTATCTCGCAACGGTCTTTTACGGCATTGAGTCCGGCAAGCAGGGCATTCTGGTGGCCTACGTTTCCTGCGAGGTTCAGCCCGCAGGCGTATGCGCTGCTTCCGTGTAGCTCTTTGATGATGGTCCAGG
Organism: Bacteroides muris (ex Fokt et al. 2023); assembly: GCF_024704895.1. Taxonomy (NCBI): domain Bacteria; kingdom Pseudomonadati; phylum Bacteroidota; class Bacteroidia; order Bacteroidales; family Bacteroidaceae; genus Bacteroides; species Bacteroides muris (ex Fokt et al. 2023). The sequence continues at coordinate 16,068 of NZ_JAMZEE010000009.1, forward strand.
TCCGGTCGGTACTTCCGTCATTTACATATAATATGTAGCTTTCCGGGGAAATCTGTCCGGCTTGTATCATTTGGTCGAACAATTGGCTCAATCGTTTATGGGTTTCATGCAGCACTGCCTCTTCTTTGTAGCAAGGCACGACAACGGCAAGTATGGGAGGGTTTTCCATCATAGAACAAATCTTTTTGCAATATTCGCAAGAAATCGGGAGAAAAGCAAATTATCGGATAGTGAAAATAGAAATAGAAAAGTGAAATCAAGCTTGCAGCCTATCTTTTTTACTTTTACTACGAATACTTAATGATTTAATTATCTGTGTTTTGCTACTTTATTGCAAGTGTTTGTCAGGTGGGAAACCTACATCCTGTGGCAAGATTACCGCTCTTCGGCAGAAGCAACAATAAAGAGGGAGCGATTACCTGAATGGAAGAGTCGTGGATTGTTGGTTGATTTATGGGCCGTTTCAGTTGCGAATGAAAAAAAAGGAGTTATATTTGCGGAGGGAGGCATCAAAGCATCCTTGAATAACCGGAAATAATTATGGAAAACATACCGATGGTGCCTCGGGGCGGGCAACGCATCCACTTTTGGCATATCGTCATTCTTGTGACGGTTGTTGTGCTGGGTTATGGGCATATCGGTAGCTTCGATTTTCTTTATCTTTGGGATGACCAGTGGCAGGTTATCAATGACAGGACTTCGGGAGGAATCACGGGAAGCAACTTGAAAACCATCTTTGCTACTTCCGAATATGGGCAATATTCTCCTATAAACCAACTCTATTACATTGCGATTTATCTGTTCGGGGGTTACAATCCCCGTTGGTTTCATTGGGGGAGTGTGTTGCTGCATATACTCAACACTGTTTTGGTGTACTATATGGGGTATCGGCTTCTCTGCTCATTGGTCTATTCCCGCAAGGTTAGTCTGTATTGTGCACTGATAGCTTCGCTGTTGGTGGCCATTCATCCTGTGAACGTCGAAGCGGTGTGTTGGGTGAGTGCCTCCAAGGTACTGCTGGGCTGTTTTTTTTATTATCTGTCTATATTGGCGTATTGCAGATATGTATGTACCGGGCGGAAGTCTTTCTTTGTCATCGGCATTGCTTTTGCTTTCCTTTCGGCGGGCAGCAAGGAGCAGGTGGTGACACTTGCCGTCTGTCTTTTGCTGATAGACCGCTATGTATTCGGGCGTAGTTTGTCTTCTTGGAGCATTTATGCCGAAAAGCTGTATTATGTTTTGCCTGCCGTATGCATCTTTTTAGTCACGATGTGGGCAAACAGGCATGTGCCGGAAACTACTGTCGGGTATAATCTGCCGGAGCGTTTGCTGTTTGGATTTTATTCCTTGTTCGGCTATATGCAGTCGTCTCTTTTCCCCTTCCGGTTGTCCTATCTCTATCCGTTCCCCTATACGGTGGGCGAAGCTGTTCCTTTGTGGCTGTGGGTTTATCCGGGAGTGATATGCTTCGTTGGCTATTTACTCTATCAAAACAGAAATTCCCGTTTGCTTTGCTTCTGCTCCCTTTATTTTGTCTTGCAGTTGCTTCCCGTATTGCATATTGTCCCTTTGCCCAGGTATTTCATCATGGCAGACCGCTATCTGTATATGCCCTATGCGGTTGTGGCATTGCTTGTGGGGGTAGGCATATATAAGGTATATGAATCCTGCCGGAGGTGGGCATGGGTGCTGTTCGTATTCTATTTCGGCTATTTGGCTTGTTATACCCGGAGTTATTCCTTGAACTGGAGAAACTCCACTGTGCTGAAGCAGGATGTGAGTGATATTTTGAAACAAAGAGAAAAACAGCAGCTGAGGCTTGAAAATTGAGGCTGGCTGTGCTTTATAAACATTTTTAATTAACTGAAAATCTAAAGTTATGAAAACGAAGAAAATGCTCGTAGCAGCAGGTGCCCTTCTGTTGATGGGCGGAGTTGTAATGAATGTGAAGAACGCAATGGAAGGACACGGGTTGCTTACCGCTTCATTGCATCCCAGCGTGCAGGCACATGTGGGAGGAGTGAATGGAACAACGACCGGATTTGGAAAGCAGGAGCATACAGAGGTTAAATGTACCCGAAAGACTTATGTTAAGAAAGGGGATGCAAGCGGATCCGGTAGCAATATAGGAGGTTCTGCCGGTGCGGGGATTGGGATAGGTGGCTCCGGATGGGGAGCTAATTTCGGTGCGACAATTACTGCCGATACTACGAATTTCTCAGGATCTTTCAGTGAAGAGTATATTGAAGTGACTGAAGAATTTATGGCAACGAAATATTATTGTGGAGAGCCTGCTTATGTTGTTGTATGCTCCATTACTAACCCCTGTGTGCAATAACCGTTGCAAGAACTATGAGAACCGTTATTTATATATTGTTTTTGGCGACCCTTATAGGTTGCCAAAAAAGAGGTCGGAATCTTTCTGAAGAGTTGATGGAGCATGTGGAAGATACCACAGCCATAGAATTGACTATCGATCTCAATAAAATTCCGGCTGTTCCTTTTGACAGCCTGATGGATGATGTGAAGTTTGTCCGTTTGCAGACAGATGAAAGGTGCTTGATTGGTGTTATCAATCAAATGGTTTGTACGGACGATTACATTTTTGTAATGGATAGGGAAATGGCAAAGAGTGTCTTTTGCTTTGATATGCAAGGGCGCTTTGTCCGGAAAATAGGACAGGAGGGGGAAGGACTGGAAGAGTATATACGATTATGCAACATAGCTTTGTCTGCCGACAAGAAGCATCTGGTTATAGTGGATTGGGCCGCTAAGTTGCTGTACTATGATTTTGTTGGCGATTTGAAAAAGACGGTTCGTTTAGGAACGGGTACGAATCATTTTGAAGCCATTGAGGAAGTCGATGAACAGCTGATTGCAGGTTTTACTAACAGCGGTTTGAGTGAGGAAGAAACGCGTCCGATGCTGTACGTTGCCACTAATGCGGAGAAGCAGGAAATCCAGTATAGGGCACTTCCTACTCATCAGACCAAATTGTTTCGGATAAACGATGGAATGTTCCCGTTCCGAAAATATGGTGACGATGTATATTTGAAGAAACCTTGGACGGAATCATTCTATAAAGTAGGAACAAACGGTTGTACGAAACTCTATCAGCTTGATATTGTGGGAGGAGGGTATCCGGAAATAACCGAGGATATAAATGATGATACTTATATAGAACTTTTAAATAGGACAGTCACCCTTGACGATTACGTTTTCTGTAAAGATGTGTCAGTGTTCTTTTTCTCCGTTCCTAAAACCTATTGGCATCCTTTTGTCGTTCATAATCGTAAGACGGGCTCTATGCTTAGATGCTCGGGAAACTATATGAATCCGCTGTTTGAATTTTGTTTCACTCGGGATACACCCTTGGTCTGTCAGGGCGATAATACCTATGTGGTTCAGCAGCCGGCTAATACCGTTTTGTATTTGAAAAAGAAGATATATAATAGTCCGTTGATACAGGATGAAACACTGGAAAAGCTATATGACGGATTGACGGAGGATAATAATCCGGTGCTGTTTTTTTATCATTTGAGACATTGATACATGAATACATTTTATAAATGGATTGGAGGGATTGTTATTCTGTTTTTGCTGGGTACTAACGTATGGTTGGTGGGCAAACTTAGAACCTCTGCGGCATTTGTGGAGAAAGCACAGCAAAGAAGGAGGTAAGTGGAAGGATCACATATTGGTGATGGGCTCGTATGACAACAACAATGCCCTGAAGATTTTGCTGCAAAGGCTGGAGGTGCCGTTGGCTTTTTGCAATGTGCCGCAAGATGCAATCGGTTTGCCTGCCGAGCATGTGCATTTTCCTTATTGTTTCGTGCTCGAAAAGAATCTGGAAGTGAAGCATCTGTTTATTCCCGACAAGGTGGTTCCGATGCTGTCGGAAGAATATTTTAAATCAATTATTAATCATTATTATTCAGACGAATTATGAAGACGAAGAAAAGAATCATTATGAGTTGTGTTTTTATGTTGTGTAGTGTGTGCATGTTTTCACAAAATCGGCCAAAGAGGGATTACACCATGCTGATTGCCGCAACTGCCACCGAGACGCATGTTGAATCCGTGGATTTGGATGCCGTATGGAAAGACAGCTATAAGTACGTGATAGCCATGCCGGAAAATCCCAAGCTGAAGACCTACAACAAACTGCAAACCATGTTGCTGAATCCGAAGTATACCAAAGACAATACGTTGGTATTCTGTTTGGGTGGAAACTTGTCGCTGACCATGGAGGCGTGTGACGGAAGAGTGCCGGTGTACAGCTTCTTGTTCCTTGGGAACAAGGACAGCGAAATCAAGCTCTATTCCATAGAAAAACTCAAGAATGCCGATTATGATTACAGGCTTATCCCGAAAAAGATTGATTGAGTGCTTGCTGCTTGTGCCGGTGGCCGTGGCCCTTGTGTACTGCACGTCCCGCTTCATTACGGCGGGATGTGTGTTCAATGGAGATTTTCCGCTTTATCTCCGTCAGGCCTTGTGCGTGTGGCAGGGAGATGCGGAAAAAGTGCTGCATGACATGCAGCAGATGATAGATATGTCTACCTACCAACGCTATTCTCCGGTGCTTTATCCTTGGGGAGGTCCCCTTCTTCTGTCTGTACCTTTGAAATGTTTCGGGATGGACTATCAAGCGTTCAAAATCACAGAAACCGTTTTCTTTATAGGTGCGTTGGCGGTTTTCTATCTGCTGTTCAGGCAAAGGGAGAAGAATGGGCTGCTGCCTTTGGCTGCCGTCATTTTGTTGGGATTCAATACTTTCTACCTGTACTTTTGCAATTATGTATCGTGCGAACTGTTTTTCTTGTTTTTTATCGCCGCTTCGCTTTGGGGCATACATCGTTGCTATGGCAACGGGCAATGCCGTTCCGGTGCACTTCCTCTGCTGTTGGGAGTGCTGCTACTCTTTACGGCGCAGATACGCACTGAAGGATATGTCTTGTTCGCCTCCTTGATGGTGGCGCAGTTTCGGAGCGGGTGCCGCGGTCGGAGGCTTATGCTGCCATATCTCTCTGCGGCTCTGTTCTTTCTATGCTGGAACTGTTGTTTTCCCAGCGGCTATCTCAGCCACTTTCATCACTTGGAGTATGTCACACCGGCGGGGATATGGCAGAATATGCAGAGCTTCTTCTTCAATCCAGGCATATTGATGGCCTTTCCTCACTTCTCTTTTTGTATCGCTTTCTGGCTCTTCACGGGAGTGGGGCTTGCTTGCTGCATACGCCGCTATCCGGCGGAGATTGCTTATTTCCTGCCCGTATGCCTTCTCCTGATTGTGTGGCCCTATAATGAGATACGCTATTGGACACATGTCTTTCCGTTCGCCCTTCTCTTCTTCCTGAAGGGAATGGAATGGGCTGTGGAATATGGCGGAGCCTGCTGGGGGAAGCGGGCCTTTGCGGTTGTTTCGGGCCTCTTGTGTGTGAACATGCTATGCAATGTGGCGACTGTGGTCAAGGCGGAAGCGCCTGTTTATACTTCCCTTAATCCCGACATAGAATCGGAAGATGCCCGCGAGGTGTTCGGATATCTGAACCTTCATTCATCTCCCGATGATGTGGTGGCCTGTGGAGAAAGTCGCGCCATTTATCTATATACCGGACGTCTGTCGTGCAATCTGTCCGGGAAGTTGGATGATATGCAGGCTACTGCAGATTGGTATGTCGAGTTTCTTTTCCGCCAGACTTACCTGCAATATCCTCACTCCACTTTCAGAGAAAACAGGCACCGCTTCGAGAAGGTGTTGCAAAACAATACTTTTGCCGTTTACAGAATTGTAAAACCTTGAAAATAGTACCCTATGAAGAATGTGGATTTTTCTGTCGTAATGCCCTGCCTGAATGAAGAAAAGACTTTGGGCTCTTGCATAAGAAAGGCGCATGAGTTCTTCTGGAACTTATGTCATTATGGGAGATTCGGACGACAGCTATGATTTCTCCGCCCTCTCCCTGTTCACCGAAAAATTGTCGGAAGGGTACGATTTGGTGATGGGAAACCGTTTTTCCGGAGGCATAAAGCCGGATGCCATGCCTTTTCTTCACCGTTATCTGGGAAATCCGGTCCTCTCTTTCATGGGGCGTGTCTTGTTCCATATCCCGATACAGGATTTTCATTGCGGCTTGCGTGGCTTCAGAAGAAGTGCCTATGAGCAGTGGGGCGTCACTGCAACAGGAATGGAATTTGCATCCGAAATGGTGGTGAAGGCTGCGCTCTGCCGTCATTCCCTATGCGAAGTCCCCACCATATTATATCCTGACGGACGGGAACGACATCCCTACCTTCGTTCCTGGAGGGACGGGTACAGGCATTTCCGCTTATTGTCAGGATTATACTTTGAACAAAAGAATATGTCCGCCCGGCATTTTTCACGATATTTTGTCGTGGCTTTGCTGTTGGTACTGTTGATAAAGATGCTTGTCGGGGAACCTGTCAAGGTAGCTTCTTGCAGTATGTTGCCCACTCTGAAACCTCAGGAATGGATATGGTGCGACAAAGCTTCGTATGGAGCGTTGATGCCCAGAAGATTTATTGAAACTCTTTTACTGAACCTGCTCTGCTTTATACCTGGCGTGATGCAGAAAGATACCGTTAGGGACTGGGGGTATAGACGCATGGTCGAATTTAGAGAACCGGAAAGGCTGGATGTTGTTATCTTTAAGCGCGGAAAAGGGAATAACTTGTATATAAAGCGGATTATCGGTATGCCCGGAGATACTTTAAGAATGCAGGATGGAAAAGTGTACGTCAATGGGCAGGCCTTGAAAGATACCGGTTCAAAGTATTCTTCTTATGATGTTTTTTCGGATATAGTGGTTGCTCCCAAACACTATTTTGTCATGGGAGATTTCAGAAGCAATTCTTATGATAGCCGGAGGTTCGGATGCATCTGCTGGGAAGATATTGTGGGGAGAATGGCTTCCGACTAGCGGGGCTTGAAAACAAACCGCACCAGCAGGAAGTTGACCGGAATGGCAATGGCGAAAACCGGAACGGGGGCTAAGGGCTTGGGGAGCTCCATCCAGAGAAAGGCATTTAATAATCCTATGTGCAACAGATAGTTGAACAGATGTGCTCCTCCGAATCCGAACGCTTTTCTCCATGAAGGCTTGCGGCCGAAGGTAAAGTAAGCGGTCAGATAGAAATTGGCGATGAAGCTGAGGGCATATCCCAGTGTATAGGCTATATTTACATTGATAACCTGTTGCAACACAAAATACAATCCGTAGTGCAGAGTTGTTGCAAGGATGCCCACCATTACGAAGCGTACAAATTCCGGTAGTTGTTTCAGCTGCTTCATCTTGACATTAAATATCTACTCTCTGTTACTATTATCATTAGGGGAGCAAAGTTAGGTATTGTCTCCGAATTATTTGTAATTTTGCCGTATGAAATAAGTTGCATCTTAGCAAATTGCAAATAAATTTGCATCTGCTTTCGGTTTGCGCTATCTTTGCGCCCAGAAAACATAAAAAACAAATAAGGTATGTCGGACAGAAAGAAGGCGTTCTGGTTTATTGCGCTGCTGAGTGTGCTTGTGGTTGTTCCCTTTTTGGGAGAAACCATTTTTTATTCCAAGGGAGAACCGCGAGAGGCGATTGTTGCCTTTTCTATGCTGGAGAGTGGAAATTGGATACTTCCGGTGAACTATGGTACTGATATTGCTTATAAACCCCCTTTCTTCTACTGGTCAATAGCCGCCGTCTCTTCCCTTTTTGGAGAAGTGACGGAGTTTTCCGCCCGTTTCCCGTCTGCATTGGCTTTTTTAGCCATGCAGTTGGTGTTCTTTGCCTTTGTGGCAAAACGTAAAAACCTCCAAACGGCGTTTCTGACTTCTATGCTTCTTTTGTCTTCTTTCGAGGTGCATCGGGCTGCTGTCGCTTGCCGGGTCGATATGGTTCAGGTCGCCTTCATCGTTATTTCCCTTTGCCTGCTGTTCCGCTGGGATGAGAAGGGATGCCGCGGAGTGCCCTGGCTTGCGGTACTGCTGATGGGATGTGCTACGTTGACCAAAGGACCGGTAGGTTTCATATTCCCTTGTGCATGTATCGGCGTTTATCAGTTGTTGCGCGGACGTTCCTTCTGGAAAGCGTTTTTCTCGTTGGCAGGTATCGGCCTGCTTTCTTTTGTTCCTTATTTTGCTTGGGTATACGTAGCTTACAGACAAGGTGGACAACCGTTCCTCGATTTGGTTCTGGAGGAGAATACCGGGCGGTTTATGGGCAAAATGTCCTACGAGTCCCATGAAAATCCTATATGGTATAATTTCCTGACTTTGATTTGGGGATGGATTCCCTGGACGTTGGTCTTGGTAATTTCCTTGTTTGGCTTGAAGTGGAAAAACATGCGTTGCCTGCCGGAAGGGGAGACCCTGCTGTTGCGGTTGAAGAAGGGCTGGACTGCTTTCCGCAACCAGTCTCCGGTACAACTGTTCACGTGGTTGGTCATTCTGATAATCTTTGTCTTCTACTGCATCCCCAAGAGTAAGCGGAGTGTTTATCTACTTCCCATCTATCCGTTTATGGCAGTGCTGATAGCTGAGTATCTGTTGGCTTTAGTACAAAAGGGGGCACGGGCTCTTAGGATTTGTGCAATCATCTTTGCTTCTTTGGGCTTGTTGCTTACGCTTGTTTTTGTCGTAGTTCGTCTGGGCCTGGTTCCCGACAGTATTTTTGGAAGCGGACGCCATGCCGCTGAGAATGTAGCCTTTATGCATGCGTTGGAGGATGTGGCTTTGTCTGTTCCAAAGTGGCTCCTGGTGGCACTTCCCGTAGTAGCCACTGTCTGCACATTACGCATGGTGATAAAGCGTGCGGATAGCCGGTCATTATTATATGCTATAGCAGGATGTATGCTTTGCCTTTTCGTATCATTGGATTCGGTTTATCAGCCTACGGTGCTGGCTGTGAAATCAGATAAACATCTGGCTGAGAGGGTCAATGCGTATGTTCCGGAAGGTGTGGTCTATTCTTACTCGAAAATGAGTTTCTATGGCGTCAACTTTTATCTGAATGACCGCATGCGGCATATTGAAAAGGAACATCCGGCCAGTGGGGAGGGATATTTGTTGGTTCCCGTAAAAGAGGAGGAGAATATGTTGAAAGAGTTGGAGCAGGCGTATAATCTGGAAAAGATATTCCGTACAGACAGACGCAGTTGTGATATACGTAATGAAATCTGCATGTATAAATTCAGGGCGTTTGATAATTGACGATTTATAACTCATAATTACAACTTATAATTTAAAATGAATCCGATAGATATCATTAATAAATATTATCTGGAAGAGAATGAGTTGCGGCATATACTGTTGACGCACAGCCGTTCCGTAGCCGACAAGTCGTTGTGGATTGCCAATCGCCATCCGGAACTTTCATTGGATAAGGATTTTCTGTATGAGGCTGCCATGTTGCACGATATAGGCATTTTTCTTACAGATGCGCCAGGCATTTATTGTTTTGGTGACAAGCCTTATATTTGTCACGGTTATTTGGGAGCCGACTTGATGCGTGGTGAAGGCTATCCCCGCCATGCTTTGGTTTGTGAACGTCATACGGGTGCCGGACTTTCATTGGAGGGAATCATTGCACAGGATTTACCTGTGCCGCATCGCGAAATGGTTCCGGTTAGTTTGGAAGAACAAGTTATCTGTTTTGCCGATAAGTTTTATTCAAAAACTCATTTGGAAAAGGAGAAAAGTGTGGAAAAAGCCCGTAAAAGTTTGGAACGTTATGGTGAAGAAGGGGTACGTCGCTTTGATAATTGGTGCGAACTGTTCTTGTAGCAATCTAAATTTCTTTAAAAAGGGAAATTATCCGTATAAATTACGTACTTTTGCCCCTCCAAGCGTAAACTATTAGTTAATGACGCCATTGAAAGCAAATACATTCATATCATTCATACTACTATTCGTCTTACTTCTTTTCTCCGGTGGGGCTGTTTCTCAGCATCGTAGAGGGAAGGTAGTCCTTCCGAATATTCAGCGGACAGATACGTTGCAAGTAGGGGATAGTTTGCAGATGGGAGACTCCCTGCAAGGGGGAAAGGGGCTTCCTGCCGATTCGTTGCAACAAGATACGGTAGCGGCTGAGCCTCCCAAGAAGGATGCATTGGATGCTCCCGTAGCCTATGAAGCCAATGACTCCATTGTATTTACACAGAGTGGGTTTGCCCATCTTTACGGCCAGGGAAAGGTTAGCTATCCGGGTGCTGACCTGGAGGCTGATGTCATCTCCATGGATATGGACAACAGTACGGTTTTTGCCCGTGGCGTGGTCGATTCTGTAGGAACAGCCAAGGGAAGACCGGTCTTCAAAGACGGAGACACCTCCTACGAAACCGATACTATCCGCTATAACTTCAAGAGTAAAAGAGGTCTTATCAGCAATGTTGTCAGCCAGCAGGGCGAGGGATATGTGACCGGTAATAATGCCAAGAAGGGGAATAATGATGAACTCTATATGAAAAGCGGTCGTTATACGACTTGTGACCATCATGACCACCCCCACTTTTATATGCAGATGACATACGCCAAGGTACGTCCGAAAAAGAATGTGGTGACGGGACCAGCCTATTTGGTAGTAGAGGATGTACCCCTTCCTCTTGCCGTGCCGTTTTTCTTTTTCCCTTTCTCGAGCAGTTACCAGTCCGGTTTTCTGATGCCTACCTATATGGATGATTCCAATCGTGGCTTCGGTCTGACGGATGGCGGATACTACTTCGCCATCAGTGACCAAATGGATTTGAAACTGAGGGCGGACATCTTTACGAAAGGTTCTTGGGCGCTGAATATGGAGTCGAACTATGCGAAGCGTTACAAATATTCCGGTTTGCTACAGGCAAGCTATCAGGTGACCAAGACAGGTGACAAAGGCTTGCCCGACTACTCCGTTGCCAAAGACTTCAAGGTGGTGTGGTCTCATCGGCAGGATCCGAAAGCGAGCCCCAATTCTACTTTTTCCGCCAGTGTCAACTTTGCTACCAGTAGTTATGAGCGTACCAATATCGGCAATATGTACAACTCCCAGGCAATGTCACAGAATACCAAGACTTCCAGTGTCAGCTATTCGCGTAACTTTCCCGACCAGCATCTGAGCATCTCCGCTTCAGGTAATATTGCCCAGACCATGCGTGACTCTTCTATCGCGGTGACTCTGCCGGACATGACCATTTCCTTGAGTACCATTTTCCCTTTCAAGCGTAAGCATGCAGTGGGAGATGAAAAGTGGTATGAGAAGATTTCCGTTCGCTATACCGGCCGTGTGAAGAACAGCATCAAGACGAAGGACAATCTGTTGTTCAAGAAGAACCTGATACGCGATTGGGAGAACGGTATGCAGCATGAGATTCCGGTAAGTGCCACATTTACCTTGTTCAAGTACTTCAATGTGACACCTACCGTAAACTATACGGAGCGTTGGTACACCCGCAAGGTGAAGAAGGACTGGGACGGTGAGCAAGGCAAGGAGGTGAATGATACAACCTACGGCTTTCACCGTGTATACGACTACAGTGCCAGTCTGGGCATCAATACCAAAGTTTATGGTATGTACAAGCCATTGTTTATGAAGAAGAAGGAGATACAGATACGTCACGTCATCACTCCCTCCGTCAGTTTCAGCGCTGCGCCCGATTTCACTTCCTCCCGTTTTGGCTATTATGACTCTTATATAAAAGATCAGAACGGTATTCGTGATACCGTGCAGTATTCCTATTATGCTGGTCAGGTGTTCAGTCCGCCAAGTGGGGGAAAGCAGGGGCTTATCAGCTTCAATGTTTCCAACAACCTTGAAATGAAGTTCAAGGATAAGAATGACTCTATCCGCAAGGTGAGTCTGATTGACGATTTGAGTATGGGCATCAGTTACAACACGGCCGCCCAGGTGCGTCCTTGGAGTGACTTGAGTTTTAATCTCCGTCTGAAGTTGAGCAAGAGCTATACGTTGAGCATGAGCTCTACCTTTGCTACCTATGCTTACGAGTTTGACGAGAACGGAAGGGTAGTGCCCGGTAACCGTACGGAATGGTCTTATGGTCGTTTTGGCCGTTGGTCTGGATATGGTACGTCGTTCAGTTGGACTGTGAACAATGATTCGTGGAAGAAAATAAGGAACTTCTTCACCGGTCAGAAGGATGACGAGGAGCAGGACCAAGACCAGAATGCCTCGGCGGAGGGAGACAGTGACATGGAGGGAGAAACTACTGAAGATGGCACTCCGAAGAAGAAGAAGGAAAAGGCTGCTGCCGATGCTGATGGCTATCAGGTGTTCAAGATGCCTTGGTCAATCAATTTCAGTACCGGTTTCAATATTACGGAAGATACTAGTAAGCCCATTAATCGTAAGAACATGCGCTATCCGTACAAATTCAGCCTGAACTCCCTTAATATAAACGGTAACGTCAAGCTTACCAACAAATGGGCTGTCAGCTTCAATTCCGGTTATGACTTCAATGCGAAGGAGATAACGCAGACCGCTTTCAACATCACACGTGACCTGCACTGTTTCAGTATGACGGCTGCCCTATCACCTTTCGGACGCTGGAAGTACTATAACTTTACTATCCGTGCCAATGCAAGCATTCTGCAGGATTTGAAATGGGAACAGAGAAGTCAGACTCAAAGTAACATTCAATGGTATTAATCCTTACCAAACGATTTCCTTTTCTCCGTGCTCTCTCAGGTAGTCATTTGTTTTGCTGAAATGCTTGTTCCCGAAGAAACCGTTATAGGCGGATAGGGGAGACGGATGTGCGGAGGTAAGTACCAGATGTCTGTTGCGGTCGATGAATGCTCCTTTGCGTTGGGCATAGGCCCCCCAAAGAATGAATACAAGATGCTCTTTTTCTTCGGCGAGAATGCGGATGGCCGCATCTGTAAATGTTTCCCAACCGCGGTTTTGATGAGAACCGGCCTGGTGTGCACGTACTGTGAGGGTAGCATTGAGCAGCAATATGCCTTGCTCTGCCCAGCGTGTCAGATTGCCGGTAGTGGGGGCATCAGTGCCAATGTCATTTTTTATTTCCTTGAAAATATTGAGTAGGGAAGGTGGGAAGGGGACACCGTCATTTACGGAGAAACAAAGTCCGTGTGCTTGTCCCGGACCATGATAGGGGTCTTGACCGATTATTACGACTTTCACTTTGTCGAAAGGGCATAGATTGAATGCGTTGAATATCAGCTTTCCCGGAGGATATATTGCATATTTTCCATATTCGTCCCGTACAAAATCAGTCAATGTACGGAAATAATCTTTCTCAAATTCTGATTGCAGATGTGCTTTCCAGCTTTCTTCTATTTGAACATTCATAATTGGAACTGTTAGTAGTTTAGGATGCTAAAGTACAAAATAAAAAATAAAGTCCAACCTTTTGACGGGTTGAACTTTACATTATATGACGGGATAAATGCATATCAAATCAGATGTATATTGTGTTCTTTGCACTCTTTGCGCATATCCTCCGGCCAGATACTGGCTTGTATTTCACCTATATGCGCCTTGCGCAGATAGAACATGCAGAGGCGGGACTGTCCTATACCGCCACCGATGGAAAGCGGCAGTGTATCATTCATCAGGCGTTTGTGGAAGTAAAGTTCCAGGCGTTCCTCTTCTCCTTCCTCTTTGAGCTGGCGAAGCAAGGCTTCCTTGTCTACACGGATACCCATGGAGGAAAGTTCGATGCTGCGTTGCAGGATGTGGTCCCATAGCAAGAGGTCGCCATTCAGCCCGGGCAGGTCGTTCAGACCTTTGCTGGTATAATCGTCGTAGTCCGGAGCACGTCCGTCATGCTTCTTTCCGTCGCTCAGCTTGCATCCGATACCGATGATGAACACTGCACCGTATTTTCTGCAAATGGCATGTTCGCGGCATTTGGGTTTCAAGTCCGGATACAATTGGCGCAGTTCTTCGGCATGAATGAAGTGAAGTTTCCGGGGCAGGCAAGGCTTGATTTGCGGATACATTTCATATACCATATATTCTGTGCGCACCATGGCTGCATAGATGCGGTTTACCATCTCCTTGAGGAATTCTACATTGCGGTCTTCGGCAGTAATGACGCGTTCCCAGTCCCACTGGTCTACATAAAGGGAATGCAGATTGCCCAGTTCTTCATCGGCACGGATGGCATTCATGTCTGTATATATGCCATATCCCGGTTCGATATGATATTCGGCAAGCGTGAGGCGTTTCCATTTGGCGAGAGAGTGCACCACTTCAGCCTTGGCGTCGCCCAAATCTTTGATAGGGAAAGTCACAGCACGTTCCACTCCATTGAGGTCGTCATTGATACCCATTCCTTTCAATACGAACAGTGGAGCTGTCACGCGTCGCAAACGCAGTTCGGAAGAAAGGTTCAATTGGAAGAACTCTTTAATTTGTTTAATCCCTAATTCAGTCTGTTTTAAGTCCAATAAAGGTTTGTAACCTTCAGGTGTTATCAGGTAACTCATAAATTTATTTAGTGTAACTTCTGTTAAATTGTTTGGCAAAGATAGAAATAATATTGATACTTGTTTTTATTTTGCGGAAAAAAAGAACAAAATGTTTGTATAATTGCGGTTACTCTTCTCAAAGTAATAATGAAGATATTCCTTGATTTGATATAAAAAGCGTTTGAATGTTAGGAATTAGCTAATTTTTTTATACTTTTGCATCCACATTTGGCTCCGTAGCTTAGTGAATAGAGCGTCAGATTCCGGTTCTGAAGGTCGTGCGTTTGAATCGCACCGGGGTCACACAAGAAAGGAACTCCCTTTGCATGAATACTTTGCAAAGGGAGTTCTTTTTTATACAATACATCCAGAAAAGTCAACCATACGGTTCTCTTTCTTGTTATAATTTCCATAGAGTTAGAGGTATGAAACAAATAGAAGGTGTGGAGGCTACTCAGGTGGGATATGTCAATGGAAATATAGCCAATCCTACCTATCAGCAGGTATGTACCGGCACCACGGACTTTGCCGAAACCGTAAAAGTGCAGTATGACGCCGATAAGGTGGACTTGCCTTTCCTTATCGACCTTTATTTCAAAACGATTGACCCTACCAACCTCAATAAGCAAGGAGGTGATAGAGGCACACAGTATCGCACGGATATCTATTATACGGATACCGCCGACCTGCCCGTTGTTCGTGAAACCGTTGACCGGCTGGCTGCCAACTACTCCCGTCCGTTGGTTGTAGAGATAGAGCCTTTGAAGAACTTCTATCCCGCCGAAGATTATCATCAAGACTATCTGGACAAAAATCCGGGTGGATATTGCCACATTAACCCCGCCTTGTTCGACTTGGCGCGTAAAGCGAAGATGAAGAAAGAAGGAGATGGCGAGTATTTAAATCTGGAAAAGTAACGGACAATGGATATACTGTTAATAAGTAATGAAGATACGTGCCGCAGCCGTATCGCGCAGGAACTCCTGCATGCATTTGATTTTTACGGAAAGCCTTCAACCGTGAGAATACCTAAAAATAGGGATAGGTAGTCAACTTATTTTTTGCGAACTTTGCAGACTGAAAAAAGAATTGAAATGAGAAGCCTGCATATTCTGTTCATATGGGTAGTTGTTACTTGGCTCGGTTTTCCGCTGAGAGCGCAAGAAGCTATTTCTATCGGAACCTGCCACACTTTGTTTTCGCATGTCTTGAATGAGGCTAGAGAATATTGGGTGTATGTACCTGCAACCCGCCCGGGTGAAAAAGAGGAAAGTTATCCGGTTCTTTATTTGCTGGACGGTGATTCTTTTTTTCATTCGGTGGTAGGTTTTACTCGCTTGTTTTCCACCTCCAAAGTTTCTTCCTTACCGCCCTGTATCGTTGTGGCTGTCCTGAATACAAACAGAACCAGAGACTTAACGCCAACCTGTTCTGCTGCCCGGCGTGACGGAACTGTCCGTCCGGGCGATAAACCGGAAGGGGGTGGGGCAGGACAATTTTGCCGTTTTCTGACGGAGGAGCTACGCCCCGCAGTGGAACAAAACTTGCCGGTGAATGGACAACACTTGTTGGCCGGACATTCTTATGCCGGGTTGTTCACGCTGCATGTTTTGCTGAATTATCCCGGTGCATTTGATACATACATTGCCATAGACCCCAGTTTATGGTGGGATAAAGGATATTTTCAGAAACAGGTAGAACGGCAGGTAGATAAGGTTGACTTTTCAGGAAAGCAACTGTATGTTGCGTTTGCCACTCAGCCGCGTCCTGATAGGAAGCTGATTCACTTTCCCCTGACAGATGATTTATAGGGAGTGCACTTCCTCGTATGGAGAAGCGGCATTTGCGGGTGGTATCAAAAAAGTTCCCGGAAGAGACGCATGGAACGGTTGCTCTTCCGGGATTTTATGACGGACTGAAAACGTTGTTCTTCCGTTCTGCGGTTGGAATTTCTCTGCCAAACAAACCTCTCTGAAAAAAACTCTATTTTTCAGTAAGCTGAATGATATGCGCCATTCTACTAAGAGGACTACCTATACCATGGTGAGGTCTGCCAAAATCCTGAAAGCGTCATAGCCTGAGTCGCCTTCCGGCAGGAAGCGCCGTTTCCTTATAAATCAGTATTTTCAGCTCCGGAGAAGGTTGAGCGTCCTTCTCCGGACACACTGATTAAAAAACTGCAAAAGTGCAGCCGGGGCTTCGTTGACTCCGGGCAATTGAAATATAGTACAGCCACTGTTTTCAGCTTCTTGATACTTTATAATCTACATATTCTAAATCTTTCTTGTCATCAATCGTCAATGTCAATCACCCTCATTTTAGAGTCAAATGTAATTTCCCAACGATTAGACAACTTTATCTCATACTCATTGTCATCGTACTCAATCTGAAGAATTCTTGCATCCGGATAATTGGTCTTTACATAGTTACGTATCGCTTCCGGTACAATCTGTGCAGGAACTCCACTTTGTCTGCATCGTACCTCCTTCCATTCTCCCGATTTATCAAATTCTACCTTCTCCCCATTCGTAAACACCACATCATAGCTTTTATAAAACATTCCCGACTCCAATTTAGCCATTGCCACCTTATGGTCTTTAAAGTAAGTCTTGATAAATGTCTGCGCCTTCGCCGGTAACTGGCTCACCTCTATCGGCTTATCATTATCCGCCATTACCATTGTGTGCACTGCAAACATGCAAACCAACATCATAACTAACTTTTTCATACTTCTCTATTTTTTTAATAATAAATACTTTATTTGTTTTCTGCATTGTAAAGATAGGAAGAGAATTTGGAAAGAATTGGGAAAAGCCTTATTAATTTTTATGGTAGAGGCTATTGCTGGCATCTAATGCGGTTTGCAACCTTTCCCAGTTGTCACAAAGCGCCTGCATGGACGGAAACAATAAATCTGCTCCGGCATCCAGTAATACCTGCTTGTCCAGCGGACCGGTATTGACCGCCACAGTGAATATGCCGGCAGCTGTTCCGGCTTGTACTCCGATAGGTGCATTTTCCACAACTATAGCTTCGTTGGCTTGTACTCCGGCTTTTTCCAGTCCCATCAGATAAGGCTCAGGATGAGGCTTCCCGTATTTCACATCAAAGGCGGTCACCATGTGATTGTGCTGAAACATTCCGGGGAAGTTGTGGGCAAGACGGTTCAGCAGGGAGTGCTGGCCCGAACCGGTGACAAGTACCGGAATCAGTCCTGCCGCTTTTACCTTTTGCAGCACTTCCCAAGCACCCGGCATACGTTCCGGTTCCGGGTGGGTACTGAATTCGGTACTTTTCTCCGCATAGATGCTTTCTATCATCTCGGGAGTGGCATCCTTGCCATACTGGCGTTGATAAACGATGTTGATGGTGGAGGCTCCGGTACGTCCCTCGTGCATGTATGCCTCTTCACGGCTCAAGTGCAGGCCATGGCGTTCCATTACTTTATGCCAGGCGTCGGCATGATAGGGCATGGAGTTGAACAGTACACCGTCCATGTCAAAAAGAACTGCTTTCAATTGGATGTTGGAGTGCCTGTGCTTTTCCAGATAACGGGCGATAGAGTTTTCGAACACTTGGTAGATTGAGGATTGAAAATTAACAATTAAGAAATGCGGGGTAAATAAATAGAGAGTTGAGAATAGAGAAACAGCTTTTCATTGCGCTTGTTGCAAAGCCATTTCTTAATTCTCAACTCTCTATTCTTGATTTATCAAAGTCTTGCCTGGATAGCTTTGGACTCTTCTTCGTAGCCGGGCTTGTTCAGCAGTGCGAACATATTCTTCTTGTATGCTTCCACACCCGGTTGGTTGAACGGATTGACTCCCAGAATATAACCGCTGATGCCGCAAGCTATTTCAAAGAAGTAGAGCAGACCTCCGATGCTTTCTTCATTCAGCGCAGGGATAACGATGCGCATGTTGGGCACACCGCCGTCAACGTGGGCAAGCTGTGTTCCCAATTCGGCCATCTTGTTCACTTCGTCCACGTGCTTGCCTGCCAGGAAGTTCAGTCCGTCAAGATTCGCTTCATCCGAAGGTACCTGCAAGGAGTGCTGTGTCTTCTCTACGGAGATGACAGTTTCGTAGATGGTACGTTCGCCTTCCTGAATCCATTGTCCCATGGAGTGCAGGTCGGTAGAGAAGTCTACGGCAGCAGGGAAGATACCCTTGTTTTCCTTACCTTCGGATTCACCGTAAAGCTGCTTCCACCATTCGCTTACGTAGTGCAGTTTGGGGTTGTAGTTGACGAGGATTTCAATCTTCTTGCCATTCTTGTATAGTTCATTACGCGTGGCCGCATAGATGGCAGCGGGGTTTTCTGCAAACGGAACATCTTTTCCGCAGGTCTTTTCCATCCCGACTGCACCTGCAACCAGTTTCTCAATGTCGAAACCGGCTATTGCGATGGGCAACAAGCCTACCGGAGTCAGTACGGAGAAACGTCCGCCTACGTTATCGGGGATGATGAAGGATTTGTAGCCTTCGTTGTCTGCCGTCACGCGGGCAGCACCTTTCTTGGCATCGGTGATGGCAACGATTACCTTCTTTGCCATCTCCTTGCCACGTTGGTCTTCGCATTGCTTCTTCAGCAGACGGAAGGCCAGGGCTGTTTCGGTGGTAGTACCGGATTTGGAGATATTGATAACACCGAATTTCTTGTCTTTCAAGTATTCGGTAAGTTCATATAGATAATCTTCACCGATATTGTGTCCTGCATACAGAATGACCGGAGCCGTTTTCTTGTCTTGCAACCAGGTGAAGCTGTTTGACAAAGCCTCTATCACCGCACGTGCACCGAGGTAACTTCCGCCAATACCGGCAACTACTACTACCTCGCAGTTGTCACGCAATGTTTGTGCGGTAGCCTTCAGGTCGGCCAGGTGCTCTTTAGTAATGGAGGAGGGGAGGTGCAGCCAGCCCAAGAAGTCGTTGCCCTTACCGGTACCATTCTCTAATGCTTCCTGTGCAGCCTTTACTTGGGCTTCATAGGCGAAAACATTTTCTTTGGAGATGAATCCAAGAGTCTTTTCAATGTTCAAACTAATCATAATATTCTAGGTTTTAAATTCAGTATTTCGTTTAATTTTTTTTCGCATTTACCGGAATGAGTCGGTAAGCAGCTTGATTTCAATTGTCGGCGAGATACGCTCATACAGAATGTTGTATACTGCATCTACAATAGGCATGTTGACATGATAATGCTTGTTGATTTCCTTGATGCATTTTGTACCGTAATATCCCTCAGCAATCATTTCCATTTCAATCTGTGCGCTTTTCACGGAGTAGCCCTTGCCAATCATCGTACCGAATGTGCGGTTACGGCTGAAATTGGAATATCCCGTCACCAGCAGGTCGCCTAAATAAACGGAATCATTCACGTTTCTGTTCAACGGATGTACCGTTTGCAGGAATCTGTTCATTTCTTGTACGGCATTGGACATGAGTACGGCCTGAAAGTTGTCTCCATATTTCAGGCCACTGCAGATACCGGCTGCAATGGCATATACATTCTTCAGTACCGAACTGTATTCAATGCCGGCAACATCGTTGCTGACGGATGTCTTGATGAATGAACTGGCCAGTTTGCGGGCAATGGTGTAGGCCTTGTCGGTGTCGGGACAGGCAATGGTCAAATAAGAAAGGCGTTCCAGAGCCACTTCTTCCGCATGGCAGGGACCTGCCAATACTGCGATATTCTCAGCCGGGACGCCATATTCCTTAGTGAAATACTCCGATACAATCATGTTGTCATCGGGTACGATGCCTTTGATGGCGGTGATGATGAATTTATCCTTAATCTTGGTCTTCAGCTTCTTCAGATGAGCCTTCAGATAAGGGGAAGGTGTAACGAAGATGAGCGTATCGGATTCTTTCACGACATCATTGATGTTGGAGTTGAAGTTGATGCGCTTGGTATCAAATTTGACGCCCGTCAGGTAGGCAGGGTTATGGCCAAGTCGTTTGAAGTCGGCGATACGGTCGTCTCGCCGCATATACCAGTTTATCGACTCTGCTTGCGACAGAACCATTTTTGCAATGGCTGTAGCCCAACTTCCTCCGCCCATGATGGCTATCTTACCGGGTAGTTTCATATCGAAATTAATAATTAAAAACTAAAAATTAAAAGGGGGTGAAGTTAGTGCCTTCACCTTCCTCCTATCTTTAATTTTGCCTATTTAATTCTTTAATTTTTAATTCTTAATTCTTCCGACCCAGTCAGCAACTTCGTTTACGGTCGGGTTTGTCAATTCCAATTTATATTTCTTGTTGATGCCGCAGATGTCCATGTGGAGTTTTTGCGGATTCACATCTTTCATGTCGCTCACCTGGTTGTAGCCGGCCTTCTGAATCACAGCCACCCAATCTTCGGGTATACCCAGTTCTGTGTATCGTGCGGGAGCGTCTTTGGGGGTAACTTTCTCCGGACGCATCTGCGGGAAGAAAAGCACTTCCTGGATGAATGATTCACCCGTCATCAACATCGTCAGGCGGTCGATACCGATACCGATGCCCGACGTGGGAGGCATACCGTATTGCAATGCTTTCAGGAAATCCTGGTCGATGAACATGGCCTCGTCGTCTCCCTTTTCACTTAAGCGCAACTGGTCTTTGAAACGTTCTTCCTGGTCTATCGGGTCGTTCAGCTCGCTGTAGGCATTGGCAAGTTCCTTGCCGTTCACCATCAGTTCGAAGCGTTCGGTCAGCCCCGGTTTGCTGCGGTGCATCTTGGTCAGCGGACTCATCTCTACGGGATAGTCGGTGATGAAGGTGGGCTGTATGAAAGTTCCTTCGCAGAATTCGCCGAAGATTTCATCAATCAGCTTACCCTTGCCCATGGTGTCGTCAATCTCCATGTTCAGTTCCTTGCACACCTGGCGGATTTCGTCCTCGCTCTTGCCTTCCAGGTCATGGCCGGTTTTTTCCTTGATGGCTTCCAGAATGGGCAGACGGCGGTAAGGGGCTTTGAAGCTGATGGTCTTGCCGTCTATTTCGGTCTCTGTACATCCGTTCACGGCGATGCAGATACGTTCCAGCAATTTCTCCGTAAAGCTCATCATCCAGTTATAGTCCTTGTACTGTACGTACAGTTCCATGCAGGTGAATTCCGGGTTGTGGTTCTTGTCCATACCCTCGTTACGGAAGTTCTTGCCTATTTCGTATACGCCTTCGAATCCGCCCACAATCAGTCGTTTCAGATACAGTTCGGTAGCGATGCGCAGGTAGAGGTCCATGTCCAGTGAGTTGTGGTGGGTGATGAAGGGGCGGGCGCTTGCTCCACCGGGGATAGATTGAAGAATCGGGGTCTCCACTTCCGTGTAGCCGGCTTCGTCCAGTACGGCACGCATGGTCTTGATGACAGCGGCACGCTTCAGGAATTTTTCTTTTACACCGTCGTTCACGATAAGGTCTACATAGCGCTGGCGGTAGCGGAGTTCGGGGTCTTCGAAAGAGTCGTAAGCCACGCCGTCCTTATATTTCACGATAGGCAGGGGCTTGATGCTCTTTGCAAGTACGGTCAGCTTCTTGGCATGGATGCTGATTTCGCCCATCTGGGTACGGAATACGAATCCTTCGATGCCGATAAAGTCGCCTAAGTCGAGCAAACGTTTGAACACGGTGTTGTACATCTCCTTGTTCTCGTCCGGACAGATGTCATCGCGGGTGATGTATACCTGGATGCGCCCTTTGGAGTCCTGCAATTCGATGAAAGATGCTTTGCCCATGATGCGGCGGCTCATGATACGTCCGGCAACGGACACTTGGCGAGGCTCTGCATCGTCTTTGAATTCAGTTTTAATATCGGTAGAGAAAGCATTTGTTACATACTCTGCTGCGGGATAAGGCTCGATGCCCATCGCGCGAAGTTCATTCATGCTGTTGCGACGAATGATTTCCTGTTCACTTAGTTCTAATACGTTCATTTCGCTATATTTCACTCAATTTGGGTACAAAAATACGAAACATTTTTCAGATAGCGAATCTTTTTATTAAATAAAGCACTCTGCGCCGTCGCGGTTCTTTCATTTAAGGGAGTTAAAGGGGGCTGGAAGTAGTTGTCGTCTTTCGTGCTCGGGAGTTAAAAGCCCCTGGTATTGTTGGGGTTATAGCAATTCCGGCTCCCTTGAATGAAAGAGTCATGCCTTGGCGTGTCGGGTATTTGCTGTGAGGCAGTATGGTATAAGGGATGAGGCAGGTTCAGTCTGCTTGCAGGGATGTTTCGGCCCGGTTTTAAACTTTATCTTCAGGCTGGATATTTACATCTTTAAGTTGCAGATTTATATCTTAAGGTTGAATATGTAAATCTTCAGGCTGAAGATATACTTTGTGATAAGGGGCTTGCCTCTTTTCCTCCTATATGAGCGAAGGACTTGTCCGGCTTTCAGTTGCCTCTTCACTAATGGTTGGCCGATTGCTTGCTCGCTTTCCGAAAATTGAGTACTTTTGTGCTCTGTAAAAAGTAATAGGTATAGTATATGGCAGGACAAAAGACTCCCACGGCGCTGGGAACGGAAAGTATAGGAAAACTCTTGATGCAATATGCCGTTCCGGCAATCATCGCAATGACCGCATCTTCTTTGTATAATATGGTAGACAGCATCTTCATCGGTCACGGAGTGGGCACGATGGCTATTTCGGGATTGGCGCTGACTTTCCCGTTGATGAATCTGGCTGCGGCTTTCGGCTCGCTGGTGGGTGTGGGGGCTTCCACACTGATTTCCGTCAAACTGGGGCAGAAGGATTATGACACGGCACAGCGTGTGCTGGGCAATGTTTTTGTTCTGAACGTGGTGCTGGGAGTGGCCTTCACTGTCATTGTCATGCTCTTTCTCGATTCGATTCTCTATTTCTTCGGAGGCAGTGACCAGACGATAGGCTATGCCAGGGATTATATGCAGATTATTCTTTTGGGAAATGCCGTTACGCACCTCTATCTGGGGCTGAATGCAGTGCTGCGCTCTTCCGGACATCCGCAGAAGGCGATGTATGCCACCGTTGCTACGGTGGTTGTCAATACGGTTCTTGACCCGGTATTTATTTATGGTTTCGGTTGGGGCATCCGGGGGGCTGCCGTCGCTACCATTGTGGCACAGGTGCTGTCGCTGGCATGGCAGTTCAGGCTGTTCAGCAACAAGGATGAACTGTTGCATTTTCATCGGGGGATATTCCGTCTGAAACGTAAGATCGTATTCGATTCGCTGGCTATCGGCATGTCTCCTTTCCTGATGAACCTGGCTGCCTGCTTCATTGTGATTCTCATCAATCAGGGGCTGAAGAAACATGGCGGTGACTTGGCCATCGGGGCTTTCGGCATAGTGAACCGTCTGGTCTTCATCGTCGTGATGATTGTGATGGGATTGAACCAGGGGATGCAGCCCATTGCCGGATATAATTTCGGGGCAAAGCTGTATGGACGGGTGAACAAGGTGCTGAAACTGACCATAGTCTATGCCACGGCGGTGACCACTTTCGGCTTTCTGGTAGGCATGCTGCTTCCGGACCTTGTGGTGAGCATCTTTACATCGGATGCGGAACTGACGGAACTTTCGGCTACTGGATTGCGTATTACAGTCATGTTCTTTCCCATTATCGGTTTCCAGATGGTGACTTCCAACTTTTTCCAGAGCATAGGCATGGCGGGTAAGGCGATATTCCTTTCCCTTACCCGGCAGATGCTGATTCTGCTTCCTTGCCTGCTCATTCTGCCTCGATTCTTCGGAGCGGCAGGGGTGTGGTATAGTATGCCGGTTTCCGACTTGCTGGCAAGTTTGATAGCGCTGGTGATGCTGGTTTGCCAATTCCGCAAGTTTAAGGCGGCTGCGGCACGTTGAGATGAAATTTTCTTATGCTTTCTGCAGATATTCCGTAAGAATATTTATATTTGCTATCGGCAAACCAATAGATGAACAAGTGTATGGATAATAATTTTATAGTCAATATAGGCCGTCAGCTTGGTAGTGGCGGACGGGAAATAGGCGAGAAGCTGGCTGCCTGTCTGGGTATTGATTTTTATGACAAGGAGCTGATCAGGCTGGCTTCCGAGGAGAGTGGACTGTGTTGTGAGTTTTTTGAAAAAGCTGATGAGAAAGCCTCGCAAGGCATTATCGGAGGACTCTTCGGCATGCGTTTTCCTTTTGTCAGCGACGGGGCTATCCCGGTCACGAATTGCCTGAGCAATGATGCTCTGTTCAAAGTGCAAAGCGATGTGATACGCAGGTTGGCGGAGGAGAAGTCCTGCCTGTTTGTGGGGCGTTGTGCCGACTATATTCTGCGGGACAATCCACGCTGTGTCAATGTTTTTATTTCCTGCTCCAATGAGGAGCGCGTCAAACGCCTCTGCCAGATTCATTCCATTTCTGAGCATGAAGCGGAAGAAATGATGAACAAAGCGGATAAGAAGCGTGCCGAATACTATAATTATTATAGCTACAAGAAATGGGGGGCTGCCGAAACATACCACTTGTGTGTCGATTCTTCCGTATTGGGTATTGATGCTACAGTGGACTTTATAGAAGAGTTCGTCAAGAAGAAGCTGAGACTTTAGGAATCTCCGGAGAAAGATGAAAGATAAAAGGCTGCGCAGTCGGGTTTAAACCAACATTGCGCAGCCTTTCTTGTTCTTCAGTGAATGATGTCATCACATCATTGTCAACAATATCATCTGCCCTGCCAGAATACGCAGGAACATGGTCAACGGATATACCGTAGAGTAGCCCACTGCCGGAGCGTCGTTGCCTGCCGTCTGGTTGGAGTAAGCCAGTGCGGGAGGGTCTGTATTGCTACCTGCAATCAATCCCATCAAAGTAAAATAGTTCACCTTGCAGTAGAAACGGGCTATCATGCCGATTACCAACAAAGGAATGACGGTTATCAAGAATCCGTAGCCTACGTATAGCAATCCGTTGCCTTCCACTACCGTCTGCACAAAATGCTCACCGGCCTCTATGCCGACACTGGCAAGGAAAAGCACGATACCGATTTCGCGCAACATCAAGTTGGCACTCATGGTGGTGTACGTCACAAGATGCATTTTGTGGCCGAAACGGCCGATGAGAATGGCTACTACCAGCGGTCCACCTGCCAGACCCAGTTTTACCGGTGTCGGCATACCCGGGAATGCGATAGGCAGGCTACCCAGCAAGATTCCCAAGAAGATTCCCACGAAAATAGTTACAATATTCGGAGTATCCAAACGTTTCAACTGGTTGCCCAGCACGCGTGCTACACGCTCTACGGCATCCTGCTGGCCTACTACCATTACGCGGTCGCCCACTTGCAGCACCAGATTAGGATCGGCAAAGAGGTCCATACCCGAACGGTTGATACGGGTGATGTTTACGCCATACATGCTGCGGAAATGCATGTCGCCCAGCTTCTTGCCGTTGATTTCCGATTTCGTTACCAGGATGCGGCGCGATACCATCGGGGTGTCTTGCTTTTCCCAGTCCATTTGTATTTCCTTGCCGATGAAAGCTTTTACAGCTTCGGCGTCTTCTTCGGAGCAGACGATGAAGATTTGGTCGCCCGTATGGAAGATGGTCTTGTGGTCGGGAATGCTGACGTGGCCTTCGTGGCGTATGCGTGAGCAGACAAAAGCACGTCCGAGGAATTCCTTTACCTGGATAAGCGTCTTTCCGGAGATGGACTCGTTGCGGACTTCGAGGCTCATGATGTGTGGCTGGTGCTTATTGTCGGCTTCCTGACTGCTGAGCTCCTCTTCGTCTTTCTTGAGGTTGACCCGGCAAATGTAGCGGATGGCGATGATGGAGCCGATGATGCCTACTACACCGAGGGGGTAGGCGCAGGCATAACCCAGCGCAATAGGGTCGCCCGTGTAGTGAAGCTGATTCAGCGCTTCGTTGGCGGCACCGAGTCCGGGAGTGTTGGTCACGGCACCGTAGAGGATGCCGACCATCATGGGCAGGTCGATGCTGCCGTCAAGGAAGTAGATGCTCAATGCCACAGTAATGTTCAGCAGGACGATGCCTACGGCCAGTGCGTTGAGCCGCATACCTCCCTTCTTGAAGGAGGAGAAAAAGGATGGACCGACCTGCAAGCCGATGCAGAATACAAACAGAATCAAACCAAACTCGCGGATGAAATGCAGGATGTGTGTTTCGCCCGTGAAACCAAAATGCCCCATCAAGATACCTGCGAAGAGAACAAATGTAACTCCCAACGATACCCCGAAAATTTTAATCTTACCCAGCAATACGCCCACAGATATTACGAATGCATACAAACAAACGATGTGAGCGACAGATGAAGGGTCCCATAGCAAACTTTCTAACCAATTCATTGTACCTATTAATATGTCGTTGTTTAAAATTCGCGCAAAATTACTTAATAAAAAGGAGGTGGCAAAAGCTTTGTGGCACTTTTTGCCATATCAGCTTTGCAAAAGTATGGTATTCATCCGGCAAATGCTCAAAATCAGTATAGGCATAAAGTCATCGGAGAGTGCAATTTTCCCTAAAAAAATATTTTGTTCTAAGTATTTCCTTATATTTGCAAGTCTCTTGATGACAAAATGAATAGTATTCATCTATTTTAATTTTAAATAAACTATGGCAGACAGTAAAGAAAAACTCTTCTCCGACTTTTCTCCCGTTTCCACCGAACAGTGGATGGAGAAAGTTACCGCAGACCTGAAAGGGGCGGATTTCGAGAAGAAGCTCGTTTGGAAGACAAACGAAGGATTTAAGGTGAAACCTTTCTACCGTATGGAAGATCTCGAAGGTTTAAAGACGACAGATGCCCTTCCCGGCGAGTTCCCTTATTTCAGAGGTACCAAGAAAGACAACAATGAATGGCTTGTTCGTCAGGAAATCAAAGTGCAATGCCCCAAAGAGGCTAATGTCAAGGCATTGGACATTTTGAATAAAGGCGTGGATTCACTTTCCTTCCATGTAAAGGCCAAGGAACTGAGTGCGGAGTATATTGAAACCTTGTTGAAAGATATCTGCGCGGAATGTGTCGAGTTGAACTTCTCTACCTGCCAGGGGCATGTGGTGGAACTTGCGGAACTTCTTGTCGCTTATTTCCGGAAAAAGGATTATGACTTGACGAAGTTGCAGGGCTCCATCAACTATGACTACTTCAACAAGATGCTGGCCAAAGGTAAAGAGAAAGGTGATATGGTGGCAACGGCCAAGGCGCTGCTCGAGGCTACCGCTTCCCTGCCGAAATACCGTGTACTGAATGTGAATGCATTGACATTAAACAATGCAGGTTCTTATATCTTCCAGGAACTGGGCTATGCTTTGGCTTGGGGTAATGAATATATGAATCAGTTGGTCGATGCCGGCCTGCCTGCCGCAATGGTAGCCAAGAAGATTAAGTTCAATTTCGGTATCAGCTCCAATTACTTCCTTGAAATAGCCAAATTCCGCGCTGCGCGTATGCTGTGGGCGAATATTGTAGCTTCCTACAGTCCGGAATGTCTGCGTGACTGTGAAAATAAGGGCGAGAAAAACGAATGCCGCTGTGCTGCCAAGATGAAGATTCATGCGGAAACTTCTTCATTCAACCTGACTCTGTTTGACGCACACGTAAACTTGTTGCGTACGCAGACTGAGGCGATGAGTGCAGCCCTTGCCGGCGTTGACTCGATGACGGTTACTCCGTTCGACAAGGCATATGATGCTCCTAATGAGTTCTCTGAGCGTATGGCGCGTAACCAACAATTGCTGTTGAAAGAAGAATCGCACTTCGATAAGGTTATTGACCCGGCTGCAGGTTCCTATTATATCGAGAACCTGACCGTCTCTATTGCCAAGCAAGCCTGGGAACTCTTCCTCGCTGTAGAAGAAGACGGTGGTTTCTATGCTTCTGTAAAAGCCGGAAAAGTGCAGGCTGCCGTAAACGAGAGCAACAAGGCGCGTCATGCCGCAGTTGCCAAGCGCAAGGAAGTGCTGTTGGGTACTAACCAGTTCCCTAATTTCACTGAAAAGGCCGGAGACAAGAAACCGGTTGAGGCTACTTGCTGTTGCGGCGGAGGGCATACGTGCGAAAAAGATGTTCCGACATTGAACTTTGACCGTGCTGCCAGCGAATTCGAGGCGTTGCGCCTTGAAACGGAGGCTTCCGGCAAACGTCCGAAAGCGTTTATGCTGACTATCGGTAATTTGGCCATGCGCCAGGCACGTGCGCAGTATTCTTGCAACTTCCTGGCTTGTGCCGGATATGAAGTTGTAGACAACCTCGGTTTCTCCACCGTAGAAGAAGGCATAGAGGCTGCAATGGCTGCCAAGGCTGACATTGTGGTATTGTGTTCAAGTGATGATGAATATGCGGAATATGCTGTTCCGGCCTTCAAGGCTTTGGACGCCCGTGCCATGTTTATCGTAGCCGGTGCTCCTGCCTGCATGGACGACCTGAAGGCTGCCGGTATCGAGAACTTTATCCATGTCCGTGTCAACGTGCTGGAAACATTAAAGGAATACAACGCTAAACTTTTGAAGTAAGATGAGAAAAGATTTTAAAAACTTAGATATATATGCCGCTTTCCAGCCCGTCAACGGTGCTGAGTGGCAAAAGGCTAACGGCATCCACGCTGATTGGAAAACGCCGGAACACATTGAAGTGAAGCCTGTTTATACAAAAGAAGACCTCGAAGGGATGGAGCATCTTGACTATGCAGCCGGACTTCCTCCTTATTTACGCGGCCCGTACTCTGTGATGTATACGTTGCGTCCCTGGACCATCCGTCAGTATGCTGGTTTTTCCACAGCCGAAGAATCAAATGCCTTCTACCGCCGTAATCTGGCATCCGGACAGAAAGGTTTGTCCGTGGCTTTCGACCTGGCCACTCACCGTGGCTACGACCCCGACCACGAACGCGTAGTGGGTGATGTCGGCAAGGCGGGTGTATCCATCTGCTCACTGGAAAACATGAAGGTGTTGTTCGACGGTATTCCTTTGAACAAGATGTCCGTGTCCATGACTATGAACGGTGCCGTGTTGCCGGTCATGGCATTCTATATCAATGCAGGTCTGGAGCAAGGTGCCAAGCTGGAAGAAATGGCAGGTACTATCCAAAACGATATCTTGAAGGAATTCATGGTGCGTAATACCTATATTTATCCGCCTGCATTCTCTATGAAGATTATCTCCGACATCTTTGAATATACTTCTCAAAAGATGCCCAAGTTCAACTCCATTTCCATTTCCGGTTACCACATGCAGGAAGCCGGTGCTACGGCGGATATTGAATTGGCTTATACGTTGGCTGACGGTCTGGAATATCTCCGTGCCGGTGTTGCCGCAGGCATTGACATCGATGCTTTCGCACCGCGTCTCTCTTTCTTCTGGGCCATTGGGACGAACCATTTCATGGAAATTGCCAAGATGCGTGCCGCGCGTATGTTGTGGGCAAAAATTGTGAAGCAGTTCAACCCGAAGAATCCGAAGTCGCTGGCTTTGCGTACGCACTCCCAGACTTCCGGTTGGTCATTGACAGAGCAAGACCCGTTCAACAATGTGGGCCGTACTTGTATCGAGGCGATGGCTGCTGCATTGGGACATACCCAGTCATTGCATACCAATGCTCTTGACGAGGCTATTGCCTTGCCGACGGATTTCTCTGCACGTATTGCACGTAATACGCAGATTTATATTCAGGAAGAAACTTACATTTGCAAGAATGTAGACCCATGGGGAGGTTCTTATTATGTGGAGAGTCTGACTAATGAGCTGGCTCACAAGGCTTGGGAGCTGATTCAGGAAGTAGAGAAGCTGGGCGGTATGGCAAAAGCCATCGAAACCGGTATTCCCAAGATGCGTATCGAAGAGGCTGCCGCACGTACGCAGGCCCGTATCGATAGTGGTTCACAGACCATTGTCGGTGTGAACAAGTATCGTCTGGAGAAAGAAGCTCCGATTGATATTCTTGAAATCGACAATACGGCTGTTCGCCAGGAACAGATTGCCAATTTGAAGACTTTGAAGGAGGGACGTGACGAGGCAGCTGTACAGAGAGCGTTGGAGGCCATCACGAAGTGTGTGGAAACGAAAGAGGGTAACTTGCTGGAGCTGGCGGTAGAGGCGGCTCGCGTGCGTGCCACCTTGGGAGAAATCTCTTACGCATGCGAAAAGATTGTAGGACGTTATAAAGCAGTAATCAGAACTATATCAGGCGTGTATTCATCAGAAAGTAAGAATGACAGCGACTTCCACCGTGCTTGTGAGTTGGCGGAGAAGTTTGCGAAGAAAGAGGGACGTCAGCCTCGTATCATGGTAGCCAAGATGGGGCAGGACGGTCACGACCGCGGTGCCAAGGTTGTTGCAACCGGCTATGCCGACTGTGGCTTCGACGTGGATATGGGACCCTTGTTCCAGACACCGGCCGAGGCTGCCCGCGAAGCGGTCGAGAACGACGTTCATGTAGTGGGAGTTTCTTCATTGGCTGCCGGACACAAGACATTGGTTCCGCAGATTATCGAAGAACTCAAGAAGTTGGGACGTGAGGACATCGTAGTGATTGCCGGTGGTGTAATCCCCGCACAAGACTATGACTTCCTTTACAAGGCAGGCGTAGCTGCCATCTTCGGCCCCGGCACTCCGGTTGCCAAGGCTGCTTGCCAGATATTGGAAATCTTGTTGGATGAAGAATAATCCGACATGTTAAATGTTAAAAAAGGACGGTGTGCGTTTGCATATCCGTCCTTTTTTCTTAATCTGTGTTATAAAACATGTCTTTTCTCTTGGATAATTTGCAGATTTATCAGAAGTCCGTATCTTTGCAATGTGTTTTTCATAGTATTAGATTTAAGGTTAACAAAGGTTGGAGTACAGCGGTACTCCTTTTTTTATGTCCGTATCTTTCGTTTCTTCCCCTTTTTTTTATGAAACAAAAAAATCCGCTACCTCCGCATCAAGCATTGGTAACGGATTCATCCCTGCCAAACAATCTGATTACTTATTTAAGTTTTGGTATCTTTGCAAAGCTTCGAGATAATAATAGTCTGCATAGTTTAGTGGTACGTCTATCTCCGAACCGTGGGGCAGTGAGCCGGTGGAGTGCATCAGTACAAATCCCTGATTGCTTCCTTTGGTTGCCAGATAGCTGTTGCTTGAAAGATTCTTCAGGATGGTTTCTACTCATTGTGCGGGTGCAGATTGTTTATTTGACCATCAATTCTGTGCAAATTTTCTTTTTTCAGCTTGTTTGCACTATCTTTGCCTCCTTAAAAGATGAAATAAATGATAGTTTGTATTGCCGAAAAGCCCTCTGTGGCGCGTGACATAGCTGATGTACTGGGAGCGAGAGAAAAGAAAGACGGATACATCGAAGGAAACGGATACCAGGTGACCTGGACATTCGGTCATCTTTGTACGTTGAAGGAGCCGCATGAATATACCCCTAATTGGAAGTCATGGAGTTTGGGAAGTCTGCCCATGATACCTCCCCGTTTCGGCATTAAGCTGATTAGCAATCCCACATACGAACGCCAGTTCCATACGATAGAGAACCTTATGCAACATGCCGATATGATTATAAACTGCGGTGATGCCGGGCAGGAGGGAGAATTGATACAGCGCTGGGTGATGCAGAAGGCCGGGGCGCGTTGCCCGGTGAAACGCCTTTGGATATCTTCATTGACGGAAGAGGCTATCCGCGAGGGCTTTGCCAAGCTGCGCGATGCGTCGGATTTCCAGCCTTTGTACGAAGCCGGACTCTCTCGTGCCATTGGCGACTGGTTGCTGGGGATGAATGCCACCCGCCTCTACACCATGAAGTATGGGCAGAACCGACAGGTACTTTCTATCGGCCGTGTGCAGACGCCGACACTGGCACTGATTGTAAACCGTCAGTTGGAAATACAGCATTTTGTTCCCAAGCAATACTGGGAACTGAAAACCGTCTATCGAGATACTACTTTCTCTGCCATTATCCGGAAAAGTGAGGAGGAGCTGGTACTGGAAGCCGAGAAGCAGAAAGAGGCCATAGCTGCCGGCAAGAAACCTAAAAAAGAAGAAGAGAATCGAGGTATCGACCCCATTACCGACCACGAGCGTGGGCTTGCTTTGCTGGCGCAGATTAAGAATTCTCCTTTTACAGTGACAAGTGTCACCAAGAAGGAGGGGAGGGAGGCACCGCTCCGCTTGTTTGACTTGACTTCTTTGCAAGTGGAATGTAACAAGAAATTTGCCTATTCCGCTGATGAAACGCTGAAAATTATCCAGTCCTTGTATGAGAAGAAAGTGGCTACCTATCCACGTGTAGACACTACCTATTTGAGTGATGATATCTATCCCAAATGCCCCGGAATTTTGAAAGGTCTGCGCGATTACGAGACATTTACAGCCCCTTTGGCAGGAACTGCATTGTTGAAATCCAAAAAGGTTTTCGATAACTCCAAGGTGACAGATCACCATGCCATTATTCCTACCGGCCAGCATCCGCAGAATCTGACGGATATGGAGCGTCGTGTATTCGATTTGATAGCACGCCGTTTCATTGCTGTATTCTACCCCGATTGTAAGTTTGCCACTACCACCGTATTTGGCGAGGTAGAAAGCATCGAGTTCAAGGCCACCGGCAAGCAGATTCTGGAACCGGGTTGGCGTGTTATTTTCGGCACTCCCTCGGCACAATCGCAGGAGGAGAGAGAGGAGAAGGGAGAAGAGGAGGGTGTGCTTCCGGCTTTTGTGAAAGGAGAAAGTGGGCCGCACGTCCCCGATTTGTATGAGAAGTGGACGCAGCCGCCCCGGCCTTATACGGAAGCCACCCTGCTGCGTGCTATGGAGACAGCGGGCAAGCTGGTGGATAACGACGAGCTGCGTGATGCGCTGAAGGAAAACGGCATCGGTCGTCCGTCTACCCGTGCAGCCATCATCGAGACACTGTTCAAGCGGAACTATATCCGCAAGGAAAAGAAGAATCTGATAGCCACTCCTACCGGTGTGGAGCTGATACAGATTATCCATGAGGAGCTGTTGAAATCGGCGGAACTGACTGGTATTTGGGAAAAGAAACTGCGTGAGATTGAAAAACGGACTTACAATGCCGGACAATTCTTGGAAGAACTGAAACAGATGGTATCGGAGGTCGTGATGAGTGTACTTTCTGATAACAGCAACCGCCACATCACCATCCAAGCGCCTGCTCCCGAAAAGAGCAGTAAGGCTTCTGCCAAGGCAGAGGCTGCCGATAAACCGAAAAAGGAGCCGAAGAAAAGAGCACCGAGAAAGTCTGCCGCCGCAAGCAAAAAGACGGAGCAGGCTTCGGGCACTGTGGCAACTTCAAGTACGGAGGCTTCCGTACAAGCTGACGATTTCGTCGGTCAGACTTGTCCGCTTTGCGGAAAAGGTACTGTTATCAAGGGGAAAACGGCTTACGGTTGTTCCGAATGGAAATCCGGATGTACATTCCGCAAGCCGTTTGAATAGGGTTGATATCTTGGTTATTCGTGGCTTTGTAGCCCGTCACCCGTAGTTTATGGTTCGTTTTCTGCTATGCACCCCAGTTGGGATATTCCCATAATGGTAAAATGGACTATATTTTAAACAGCATTCCCCCGATATTATCTGTCGTAGCTCCCGTCACCGAGGCGAGGCATCCGGGTTCGTCCGCTATATAGAGGGCACCCAGGAAAGCGAAGATTAGGGCTTCCTTGTACTCTATGATTTGTCGGTCGGGAATGACTATTTCGCACGGGCAGAGTGCTCCTATCCGTTCTATCAGGAATTTATTGAAAGCCCCTCCACCGGTAATCAGCAGTTTGCTGTTGCCACCGGGAAGCGGATGGATGCTGATGACGCGCGATATTTGCCAGGCTGCATGTTCATAGAACGTGCGAAGCATGTCTTCCAAACTCAGGCCATAACGCTCGAGCATGGGATATACCAGCGTTTCCACCCACTCTCGTCCCAAAGATTTCGGTCCGGACTGATGGTAGAAGTCCATTCCGTTCAGTTCGTCCAGCAGTTCCTGGCAGATGTTTCCTTGCCGCGCTATCTTGCCGTCGCGGTCAAACTCCAATCCTATTTGCCGGCAGTAATGGTTGATGACGTAATTCACCGGGCTGATATCGAAAGCGATACGCCGTCCGTCTTGCTCGAATGAAATGTTGGAGAAGCCGCCGATATTCAAACAAAAGTTATAGTCGGCAAAAAGCAACCGGTCGCCAATGGGTACGAGTGGAGCACCCTGCCCACCCAGCATGATGTCCAGTCGCCGGAAATCCGAAACGGTAGGTATACGGGTTTCGGCGGCAATGGCGGCTCCGTCGCCTATCTGGTACATGACTCTCTTATGTGGCTCATGGAAGATAGTATGTCCGTGAGAGGCTATAATATCGGGGCGGACTCCAAATTCCTGCATGAACTCGTTGACACGTTCACCGAGAAACTTTCCATAGGAGCTGTGGAAAGTGATGAACTCCAAAGCACTCATTGTCTGTGCACCGGTACCCAATATCTGCTTCATGGCGTCGGGATAGCTATAGCCTTTCGCACAGTCTATATGGAAAGACCATTTTCCGGCTTGCCGCCGGAAAGTGCAGCAACATACGTCCAGCCCGTCAAGGGAGGTACCGGACATCAGTCCGATAGCCTGAATTTGGAAGTCTTTCATCCTGATTTTCTTATTTTATTTGTAATTGAGGTAGAATTCGACAACGGCTTCTATTCCTTTACGGAAGATGTCCAATGGTATATTCTCATTGGGTGAGTGTATGGCATTGGATTCGAGCCCGAAGCCCATCAGAACGGTTTTGATACCCAGCACTTGTTCGAAGGTGGAGATAATGGGAATACTTCCACCCCGGCGCACTGCCAGCGGTTTCTTTCCGAAGGCTTTTTCAAAACCTTTTTCGGCGGCTTGGTAGGCGGGCAGGGTGATGGGACATACGTATCCTTGTCCTCCGTGCATCGGAGTGACTCTTACCTGCACTGAATCCGGTGCTATGTCTAAGATGTAGTCGGCAAACAGTTTGGATATTTTATGGTGGTCTTGGTGGGGAACCAATCGGCAGGACACCTTGGCATATGCCTTGGATGGGAGCACTGTCTTGGACCCTTCACCCGTATATCCGCCCCAGATGCCGCATACATCGAAAGAAGGGCGGCAACTGTTGCGTTCCAGCGTACTGTAGCCTTTCTCTCCGAAAAGTGCTTTTACATTGATGGCCTTTTTGTATTTCTCTTCGTCGAAAGGAATGCGGGCTATCATGTCGCGCTCGGCTTGAGGGACTTCTTCCACGTCGTCGTAGAATCCCGGCACAGTAATACGTCCGTCCGCATCCGTTACTTTGCTGATAATCTGGCAAAGCACATTGATGGGGTTGGCAACGGCACCGCCGAAGTGACCGCTGTGCAGGTCGCGGTTGGGGCCGGTCACCTCTATTTCCCAATAGGCCAGTCCGCGAAGCCCGGTAGTCAGTGAAGGCAGGTCGGCGCCAAGCATGCTGGTGTCCGAAACCAGAATGACGTCTGCTTTCAGCAACTCTTTGTGCTCTTGGCAAAAGCTTTCTAAGCTGGGCGAACCGATTTCTTCTTCTCCTTCGAAGATGAATTTTACGTTGGTTTGCAGCAGTCCGTTGCGTACGAGGTATTCAAAAGCTTTCACTTGTATGAAAGATTGCCCTTTGTCATCATCTGCACCACGCGCCCAGATGTGTCCGTCGCGTATTTCGGGTTCAAACGGTTTGCTGTTCCAAAGTTCCAGAGGTTCGGCAGGCATCACGTCGTAGTGTGCATATACCAATACGGTCTTGGCGTTCGGGTCTACGATTTTCTGTCCGAAAACAATCGGGTTGCCTTTGGAGGGCATTACGAGGGCTTCGTCCGCTCCGGCTTCGAGCAACAACTGTGCCCAACGTTCGGCGCAGGCAAGCATGTCGTCGTGATGTTCGGGTTTGGCACTGATGCTTGGAATACGGATGAGGCTGAACAAGTCTTCCAGCATCTTAGGCTCGTTCTCGGTGATGTATTTCTTTATTTCCATGGGTGAATATTATAGTTGTGTTGTTCTGTCAATCAGGTAATAATCCAGCAATGTCATTGCTGTCATTGCTTCCACGATGGGTACTGCGCGTGGCAACACGCACGGATCATGGCGTCCGCGGGCTTTCAGGGTGGTGTCTACACCGTCAATGTTCACGGTGTGTTGTTCCATCAGTACGGTTGCCACGGGTTTGAAGGCTACGCGGAAATAGATGTCTTGTCCGTTGCTGATTCCGCCTTGTATACCGCCCGAATGGTTGGTGCGGGTCTCGATACGTCCGTTATTGTTGTAGAACACATCATTCTGCTCCGAGCCTTTCTGCTTTAATCCCTTGAAACCGTCTCCATACTCGAATGCTTTTGCTGCATTGATGCTGAGCATGGCTGCTCCGAGTGCCGCATGGAGCTTGCCGAATACGGGTTGTCCCAGTCCGATGGGGCATCCTTTGACGACACAGGTCACCACTCCTCCGATGGTATCTCCTTCTTCCTTTATCTTGAAGATGAGTTCTTCCATTTCTTTCGCTTTCGCCGGGTCGGGGCAGCGGACCGGATTGGTCTCTATCAGGTCGAGATCGTATGCGGTATAGTTTTCTTCAAGGCGGATGGGGCCTACTTGTGAGGTGTACGCTGTGATGTGTATGCCCAACTGTTTTAGTGCCAATTTGGCCAGGGTACCCGCCACTACACGCGAGATCGTTTCACGGGCGGATGAGCGTCCTCCCCCCCGGTGGTCGCGGATGCCGTATTTCACCTTATAAGTATAGTCGGCATGTGAAGGGCGATAGACTTCTTTCAGATTATTGTAATCGTCGGAATGCTGGTTTTGGTTCCACACGATGAATCCTATGGGGCAGCCCGTGGATTTTCCTTCGAAGATGCCGGAGAGGAACTCCACTTTATCACCTTCTTTCCGGGCGGTAGTGATACGTGACTGTCCGGGGCGGCGTCGGTCGAGCTCTGCCTGGACGAAATCCATATCAATGACTATTCCTGCAGGGAATCCGTCTATAACTCCTCCCACACCCTTACCGTGCGATTCCCCAAAACTGGTAAGACGGAGAATATTTCCAAATGAGTTGAACATATCAAATGCTTTAAAGGTTTATATATGAGGCTCATGCGCCAATATCTCTCTTATGAAAATACTTTTCACTTTATAAAGGTAACAACTTTTTTTGGGATTCGTTTGAATGAAAAGCATTTTTTTGCATTAAGACTGCATGGCTTTCATTTAAGGGAGTTGAGGGCATATGCGATAAAGAAGTGAAAACCAAGCTTGCGGATAGGTGTCCCAAAGTTGGGGATATGCGTTCCAAGGTTGGGCATGTCTATCCCAAGGCTTGGGATAGAACTTGCGACATGTCTTTGGCATTTTTACAACAAATACTTAAGAACTTTATTATATGTATCTTGCAACTTTTTTGCAAATGTCTATTGGGCGGGAAACTTATGTCCTGTGGCAGGATTGCCGTTCTTTGGCAGAGCAACAATGAAGAGGGAGCGATTCTCGATAATTTCTCTGACTCTTTTGAATGAACCCTTCAAATGAAGAGCCGTGATTAATACTACCACCGTTGCTGCATTTAAATATGGAGAGCATTAAAAATAGAACATCCTTTTTTTAGAAAAGACCTTGTACTGTAACCTTAAAAGGTGTTACTTTGCACCCTTGATTTTAAAATAGGAAATTGATGGCTTCTAGGGAAGCCTTTTATTAACTAAACAAGTACTCAAAAAAGTATGAAAAAGAATTTATTTTATTTGTTTGCATTGATTTGTTCAATGAGTTTGTTTACGGCTTGTAGTGATGATGACGATGAAGTTAAGTCACTTCCGGAAGTAAATGCTTCTTATGTATCGTCGGAGCTGGAACTTACTTATGGTGGTGAAGTGCTTTTGGGAAAGAAGGTCACTTTCAATACGGCAGATGGGAAAAGTGCCGACATTACATTAGAGGGTGCTGATATTGCGTTGACTAAAGAGACTATGGCATCCGGACTGGTAAATCCGGGCGTGATACCGGGCGAACCTAAGGTTACGTTTTCAGCGGCTTTGCAACCGGCAGAAAGTGGCTATACTTTTGCAGGTGAACATGTTGCCGATAATTATAGCATGAAATATGAAGGTGCTGTAGAGAAAGGCAAATTGAATCTGGCCTTGGAAGTAAAGTTGGCCGGTGACAATGCGTTGGCTGGAAACACATGGAATCTTTTCTCTTATGACCCTTATGCGGAGAAAAATCCGTTGCATGTTGTTTGGAACTCGGAGAAACCGTTCTCTGTAGTTCTGTTCCCTTTTCCTGGTGCTCAGCCTGTTGAACTTCAACCGGGTGCGTTTATCACTTTGATGTCTGCCATGGGTATTATACCGGTAGGAGACAAAAAGATGGGAGTGAATGAGATATTGTCTTGTTTGTTACAGAGCGTTACTTTCAGGGAAGATGGCAATATTGTAGCTTCTTATTCTGATGTGGCCGATATAGTTTCACCAAAATTCCAGAATTCTCCGTTGAATATGGTACAGTATGCGGTGAAAAATGAGAAACTGTATTTATACTTGAATGTGGATGCCATCATAGGTGCTGTGCAGAAAATGACTACCAAGGGGCTGGATATGGAAACTGTCCTTCCGGTTGTGTTGCCCAAATTGATGGAATTGATTCCGATGCTTTCCAGCGGAATTCCTTTGGGCTATTCGGTTAATGAAGAAGGCAATGAACTGGCTGTTTATATTGACAAAGAGTTGGGATCGAAACTTATTGATATTCTGTTGTCTTTATTAGAGAATGAAGAAATTGTAGCCGCCATTAAAGAAGCTGCTACAAGTAATCCGGACTTCGCTATGTTTGCAGGTGTTGTAGAAGCTATATTGGAACAAGCACCGGAAGTGTTTGCCAAAACAAATGAGATGGAACTTGGATTGAACTTTGTGAAATGAGATAACTGTTTCAAATAATACATCCGTGTTTTTCTTGAAGAGACCGAACTCTGTTGTAAAATAGGAGTTCGGTCTCTTTTTATTTTAGTTTTTTTTCTACATTTGCAGTATCGATAATTAAATAATTAAGACGGATATGACGGAGACAGAACGACAGCAAATCATCTCATTGGTCAAGCGTGAAGTAATTCCTGCTATTGGTTGTACAGAACCTATTGCAGTGGCGTTATGTGTGGCGAAAGCTGCGGAAGTATTGAACAAGCGCCCGGAGAAAGTAACGGTGCTTTTAAGTGCCAATATCTTGAAGAATGCGA
The DNA here is from genome assembly GCF_024704895.1 of Bacteroides muris (ex Fokt et al. 2023). NCBI lineage: Bacteria > Pseudomonadati > Bacteroidota > Bacteroidia > Bacteroidales > Bacteroidaceae > Bacteroides > Bacteroides muris (ex Fokt et al. 2023). Next base: position 55,721 of record NZ_JAMZEE010000009.1, read on the forward strand.
TGGGCGTAGGCATTCCGGGTACGGGAATGATTGGACTGCCCATTGCCGTGGCGTTGGGCGCTTTGATAGGCAAGTCCGAATATCAGTTGGAAGTCTTGAAAGACAGTACGCCGGAAGCAGTGGAGGCAGGAAAGCGTTTTATTGACGAAAAGCGTATTCATATATCCTTAAAAAACGATATAGAAGAGAAACTCTATATAGAAGTGTGTTGCGAGGCCGGAGGAGATAAGGCGACCGCTATTATTGCCGGTGGGCATACCACCTTTATATATGTGGCGCGCAACAGCGAAGTGTTGTTGAATAAGCAAGCTGTCGCAAGCACGGAAGCAGAGGGGAATACTTTGGATTTGTCTCTCCGTAAAGTCTATGACTTCGCATTGACCGCCCCGCTGGACGAAATCCGTTTTATCCTCGAAACTGCCCGTCTGAACAAGGCCGCCGCCGAGCGTTCTTTCGAGGGCAATTACGGGCATGGCCTGGGAAAAATCCTTCGTGGCACGTACGAACATCGTGTGATGGGCGACAGTGTCTTTTCACATATCCTTTCTTATACCTCGGGTGCGTGCGACGCCCGTATGGCAGGTGCCATGATTCCGGTGATGAGTAATTCCGGCAGCGGTAACCAAGGTATATCCGCTACATTGCCGGTCCTGATTTATGCCGAGGAAAATGGAAAATCGGAGGAAGAGATTGTCCGTGCCCTTATGTTGAGCCATTTGACAGTGATTTATATCAAGCAGAGTTTGGGACGTTTGTCCGCCTTATGCGGTTGTGTGGTTGCTGCCACGGGGTCCAGTTGCGGTATAACCTGGCTGATGGGCGGTGCATACGAGCAGGTGTCATACGCAGTTCAGAATATGATTGCCAATCTTACCGGAATGATTTGTGATGGTGCCAAACCCAGTTGTGCATTGAAAGTCACCACCGGGGTTTCCACCGCAGTGCTTTCGGCCATCATGGCCATGGAAAACCGTTGTGTAACTTCCGTGGAAGGTATTATTGATAAGGATGTGGACCGGAGTATCCGCAATCTGACAAAGATAGGCTCCAAAGGCATGAACGAAACAGACAAGCTTGTGCTCGAAATCATGACAAGTAAATGACAAGATATGAAATAAGGGTATCTTTATTCTGAAATGATAACCCCTGCTTCACATTGCTGTGGCAGGGGTCGAATGTTTGAAATAGGTTCTGATACTGTATTCAGTCTTCAGGGAGTCATTAGTGGCATCCTCCGCATCCGCAGTCATCGCCGCAGTCTCCGCCTCCGCAATCTCCGCCGCCACAGCTGCCGCAACCGCAACCGCCGCTTGCCATGCGTATCAGTTCTGACACTTCTTCGTTGGTGGCAGGACGGTTTGTCACTACTTCACCCGTAAAATTCAGGTCGCAACCTGCCAGCGGGTGATTCATGTCCATCACCACGACATCTTCTTTCACTTCTACCACGCTTCCGTTTATGCGTTGTCCTTCATTGGTCATCAAGGGAACTACCGCTCCTTCCACGATGCGTTCGCTGTCGAATTTTCCGTCGATGACAAAAATCTCTTTGGGCAGGTCGATGACGTGGTCTTCATCATATTCACCGTATGCTTCGGCGGCAGGAATGATGAAATCGAACTTGTCACCACTTTGCAAATCTTTTATTTGCGCTTCAAAAGGCTCAAGCGTCAGTCCCAGTCCGGAGATAAACTGGAAGGGATGTTCGGCGGGAGCTTCTTCGGTGAATTCTTTTTCTCCGTTTTCTATCGTGTATAGCTTGTATGCTACGGTGATGTACTTGTTTTCTACTGTTTCCATTCTCTTTATTTTATTAATTGTTTATTTATTGGTGGACGAAGATACGAATATTTTGTGTGACTGGTGAATGTGTGCCTGGTTTTTAACTCCATTTCGTTTCAGATTCTTGTTTCAGAACTTGGCGCGATACGCCTTGGTAGCTCCTGCCTGAATGCCGCTATTCTTGAAACAGCAATGAACGGTTGCCGTCTTCTTGCTCGACGTTGGCAGGCGGAGGCTGACTTGGATGTCTTCCTGCGTCTGGCCTGGGTCGGCAATGTGGAAGCTGCCGTCTTCTTTGACGAGGAGTGTGCAAGGATGGTCTACGGTTATTTGAAGCTCTTTATGCTTGAACGTGCCTGCAGTGTAGAACACCATTCCCCACAGCTTCAATTCCTTGTTGCGTACCACCTGCATTTCGGGGGTATTGCTGACGATGCTGACGGGGCAGTGCTTCCTGTATTCCTCCACTTCATCGGCAGTGTGCTTGCCGGGTACCACGATGTAGGCGTATGTGGCTCCCGAAGGCTGCATGCCGTGGTCGAAGTTCAAAGTGAAGACGTCCTGATGTACGGTGTCTTTAGGAGCAGTATGGTTGATGTCATACCACGTGCCGCTTTGTGTCTGTTTGGATACAGATATCTGCCCGCCGTTCGGGAAGAGATAGGCCACATCCTTGTGGAGCACCCACTGCGGAGAACGGTAGCCGGCTACGGATGCTTCCTGAGCCGTAACGCTTTTGCCGGAACGCACCAGCACTTGCTTGTCTTTTGCCGTCAGACATTGGTTGACGGTAGTATTCACTTCGGCCGAGGCGGTGGAGCGGATGTCCGTACCGAGGCACACCACTTCATTGTCGAAGAAGAACCAGGCCTTGCGGGCAGCCGTGTGCACACCGGTCAGGGTGTCGCTGTATGCGTAGGCCGATACACCGTAAAGGCTGTCCGACACGCCGCCGGCGAAAGTGGAACTACCGGGCATCTGCCAGTCATTGGGAGCCACGGGGATGGGAGAGAGTTGGGGAGCGGTGGTACCGGGTATGCGTGTCCAGTTCCATACGGGGAAGATATTGAAGTATTCGTCACCGGCAGTAGTGATGTTGGTGCAGCCGTCGGACATGAAGTAAGTCTTCAGGTTCTCACCGTTGCCGTATTCACAGCGTGCGGTGCGTGTAGATACCATGCGCACGTCAAAGGTGTAGTGCGGGCGTACATGCAGGGTATAGTCGGCGCGGTAGTAGTGCGTATGTTTCGGGCTGAGGGCATAGTCGGCATTCTCTTTTCCTTCGAGGCGGGTGATGATGGCCTTGTACTCGTCAGTGTGTGCGGTGTCCAGTTGAGCCATGCGGCGGGCAAAGAGTGCAGTCTGCGACTTGTCGGTGATTTTGGGACGGCTCACGCCACGGCCCAGCACGTCGAACAGCATGTGACGGCCCCGGATGGTGGCATAATAGGTTTCGCGCATGAACTTGCTGAGCAGTGCCAGCTTCTCTTCGGGAATGGCGAAACGGGTGCCGCGGGTGTACATGGCCACTTGGGTGATGCCTTTCAGGATTTCGTCGCCGTAGCCGCCGATGTAAAGCTGCCGTCCGTGCTGGAAGTAAGAGTTGTCGTGCTGGAATCCCTCTTTGGTGGTATAGACAATGGGATTGTAGACATTGTCGAGGGCCAGGGCGAGGTCTTCTTCGTTCTGGGTAAGGCAGGCGCGGTATATCCAGTGCAGGGCAATGTCTGTGCGGTTGGCTCCGGTCCATTTGGCAGGATGGCCTCCGTCCTTGCGTACTCGGTCCAGTGTCTTGGTTTCCAGTTCGGCGGGAATCTGTTTCTTGCCGGTGCGCAGCTGTATCAGCATGATGCCCAGGCGTTGGGGTTCGGCAATCTGGTTGTACCACCAGTTATGGCACCACGGGTTCCGGTCGTACCAGTATTCAAGCCCTTTCACTATCTTGTCAAAGAGAGCTTCGTTTCCATAATAGCTGTTTCCGGGAGTAGTATAAGCGAATGCGAAATCATACAGTCGGTCTATGTGCAGCAATGGCGGCCAGTTTGTACGCTGTATGCTCGCATAGTCCACGTCGGTGAAGGAGCCGTCGGCTTCATTGTAGGTTTTCAGTGCTTCTTCTATCTCTTTTGCCGGAGGATTGATAGCGAAGTCTTGTCTGATTTTTTCCATAAGTACTTGATACTCGTTGTTTCTTTGGGAGGAGTCGGCAGGTGCCGGTTGCTGCGCCCGTAGTTGGCTGTTTGTAGCAAGCCATGCAAGCAATAGGATTGCGAAGGTTAGAATACGGTTTTTCATTTGAATTGTTTTTATGATATATTATATAATGTGTATTCGTGTGAAGACTGCGTATGCAAAGGTATGGCTTTTATTGATAATTGAAAGGGAATCCGGTAGGGAATCGTACTTTGAAATTGATATTGAACCTGTTTTCAATATATTGGTATATAGATAATTATATGGCTTTACTGAATTTGAGTAAAAGAAATGATAAAAAGGATAAAGTGTAGTATTATAATAGGCGTAATTTTGCAACGTTAATTTTGCCTTAAATATGAAGGAAGATGTGAATGGCGGGAAGTGAACAGGAAGGCGTTGTTGGCAAAGTTAACAATTGGAAATGGAAAAGACAAAATGAAAAACATACATTATATAATATATTATTTATTAACTAATCTAATTGAAAATGAAAAAAGTGTCTTTTGATTTCTCAAGAAGGGTGCTGTTCTGTGCTGCGTTTTGCACGCTTTCGGGTGCAAGCGCGATGGCGGCTCCCGTGGGTAGTGAAAATCTTTCGGATGCTGTGCAGATTGTGGCGCAGACCGGCAAGACCGTGAAAGGTGTGGTGACGGACAACTTCGGTCCGGTGCCGGGTGCCAATGTATTGGTGAAAGGAACCACCAACGGTGTGATTACCGATATCGACGGTAACTTTACGCTGACAAACGTGCCCGAAGGTGCTGTATTGCAGGTATCTTTCATCGGATATGTGACCCAGGAGATTAAAGTGGCAGGACAGACTATTTTTAATGTGAAGCTGAGCGAGGAGGCCAAGGCTTTGGAAGAAGTGGTGGTAGTGGGCTACGGTTCGCAGAAGAAAGTGAACTTGACAGGTGCCGTTGGCCAGATTGACTCTAAAGTGCTTGAATCAAGACCTATTACCAACACGGCAAGTGCCTTGCAGGGTACCATTCCTAACTTGCAGATTACGAATACCAGCGGTGAGCCGGGACAGACCGCTTCCTTGAACGTGCGTGGTACTACTTCTATCAACGGTGGTAGCCCGTTGGTGCTGGTAGATGGTGTGGAAATGAGCCTCGATCTGGTGAACCCCAACGACATTGCCAACGTAACTGTATTGAAAGATGCTGCCGCATCGGCTATTTATGGTGTGCGTGCTGCGTTCGGTGTGGTATTGGTCACTACCAAGAGCCCGCAGAAGGCCGAAAAGGTGACGGTGAACTATAGCGGTAACTTCTCTTTTGCCAAACCGTCCATCATGCCGGAATTCATTACCAGCCAGTCACAATATGCCGAATGGATGAATCAGGCTTGTTTGAATGGTAGTACTTCTACCAAGTTCAAGCAAGAATCCATCGACAAGATGAAGGCATACGAGGCCGACTCGAGAAACAATCCTGAATATGAAGTGATTGACGGACAGTTGTACTACTATGGTTATTCCAATTTCAAGAAGATGATGATTAAGGATTCGGCTCCTACGCAACGTCACAACTTGAACATTTCCGGCGGTAACGAAAAGACCCGTTTCTATACATCGGTCGGTTACTTGGATCAGGGCGGTTTGTACAAAGTGGGTGACGACAGCTTTAAGCAGTTGAACACACGTGTGAGCGTGGAAAACCAGACCACCAAATGGTTGAAACTCGGTTTCAAGACCTTGTATAACTACAGCACGCAGGACAAACCGTTCACTTATGACGGTAAAGACGTTTGGAAGCGAGTAATCTATACGACTCCGACCGACTTCATCACCCCGTGGCAGAAAGATGCACGTTATCCTGAACTGGATCGTTTTGATGGTATGTATATGGAAAACAACGCTTATTCCTTGCTGAAAGACGGTGGAAGACAGAAGTATGACCGACATGACGTTTGGATGACAGCCAGTGCAGACCTTGATATCCTGAAAGGATGGAAAGCACATGTGGACTTTAGCTACAACCTCAATTACAAGAAATCTTCATCGCATTCCAAGCCGATTAAGTTTTTCGATGGCTCGTTTAATGAGACCTACGGTCGTACAGGTACTAATTTCTATAAGATGACGAATGAAGATAAGAATTACTATTCATTCAATGCTTATACGGACTATGAGAATACATTCGCAGATAAGCACTATCTGAAAGTGATGATCGGTTTCAATCAGGAACTTACCAAATATTCCACTTTCAATGGTCAGCGTAATGATATCTTGAATGAAAATCTGCCTTCGTTGAGCCTTGGCTCGGGCATTCATACGGTTGGTCAAAACGGTTATGAATGGGCATTGCGTGGTGGTTTCTTCCGTGTGAACTACATTTATAACGATCGCTACCTGTTCGAGGTGAACGGACGTTACGACGGTACTTCCCGATTCCCTTCAGACGGTCGCTTTGTATTCCTGCCCTCTTTCTCCGGTGCATGGCGCATCAGCGAGGAGCCGTTTATGCAGGGAACACGCTCTTGGCTGGACAACTTGAAAATTCGTGCCACTTACGGTATTTTGGGTAACCAGATGATTTCTTCCAGAGATTGGAGCGGAAATACGAAGTACTATCCGTATATTCCTTTTATGAGTAACGGTACTTCTCAGTATTGGTTGTTCGGCAATGAATATGCCACAACGATCAATCCCGGAAATTTGGTCAGTGCGGATTTGACTTGGGAGAAAGTTTCTACGCTGAATTTCGGTTTGGATGCAAGTTTCTTCAACCAACGTTTGAATACGAGCTTCGATTACTATGTACGTACCACTTCCGATATGTTGGTGAAGGCTACTCTTCCGGAATTGTTGGGTACGGATGCTCCTCCTGCCAATACTGCAGAGTTGAAGACTCGCGGCTGGGAGTTCACTATCAGTTGGAAAGACCGCATTGGAAAAGATTTCGGCTATGAACTGGGTTTTGTCTTGTCCGATTCTCAGGCAGAAGTGACCAAATTTGACAATCCTACCAAAGCGATTGCCATTAGTAACAAACCTTGGTATGAAGGCTATAAGATTGGAGACATTTGGGGATTCAAGACGGAAGGATTGTTCCAGAGCGATGAAGAGGCTGCTAACTGGCATAACCAATCTGCAATTAAGAATGTGCAATGGGGAGCCGGTGATATTAAAATCAAGGATTTGGATGGAAAGGAAGGAATCACTTATGGTGACAATACATTAGCCAACCATGGTGACCAGGCCATTATCGGTAATACGACTCCGCGCTACCAGTATGGTATCACTGCCAACTTTACTTACAAGGATTTCTATCTGAATATGTTTATGCAAGGTGTGGGCAAGCGTGATTTCTGGCCGGGCGATGAGGCTTTCTGGCCGGCGGCAACGCAGTATTACAATGCACAGAAGTGGCATGTGTACGATTCGTGGACACCGGAAAATCCGAATGCTTACTTACCGATTGCACGTGCTACAGACAACCGCAATAGAGGTGTGAAGACAGATCGCTATTTGCAGAATGCAGCTTATCTGCGTATGAAGAACCTGACTTTTGGATGGAATTTGCCGAAGCAGTGGATCAGCAAGGTGTTCTTGACCAACGCTTCTGTTTATGTGAGCGGCGAGAACTTGTTTGAATTCTCCAAGGTGAAAGGCCCGTACGACCCTGAGGCTGCCAGTGGAAACGGTGTGATGCTTTATCCTTTCATGAGAACCTATTCATTTGGTATTAATCTGACATTCTAAAAAAAGTAACTTAGTGATGAAAAAGACAATAGGAAAATATATAATGGCAGGTATGGTCGCACTGACCATGACTGCATGCAACGATTCTTTCTTGGATCGTACTCCTACCAATGACTTGAACGATGAGGCTTATTGGAAGAGTGCTGCTGATTTGGAGGCCTATACGAACGGCATATACAATGAAGCTGCAAACAATTATAATTACAAATTTATGGTAGGATTTCATAACGATGCTTGGTCTGTAAAGGTGACAGGACCTTATACCTTTGATGCTATGTCCGACAATTTTGCCACAATGGATGCTTCTCAGACTTGGGCAAGTGCAGTGGCTGCTGGAATCGAGAATAAGCCGGAGGAATATGATGACCCTTCTTATGCTGGATGGATTTGGGGATTACTGCGTCGAATTAATGTTTTTATGGCCAATTATGAAAGGGCTACGGGAGTGGCAGAAATGGTGAGAAACCGTTATGCTGGCGAGGCGCTCTTCTTCCGTGCCTGGTTCTATTTGTATATGGTGCAGAATTATGGCGATGTGCCTTTGGTGACTAGACCGCTGGGAACAAGCGATGAAGACGAATTGTATGGTGAACGTACTCCTCGCAAAGAGGTGATGAAGCAGGTGTTGGAAGATATCAATGCCGCTTGTGCCTATTTGCCGGCAGAAAATTGGGGTGCCAACCGTTTGACCAAAGGTGCCGCTTTGGCATTGAAGGCCCGTATCGGCTTGTATGAGGGTACTTACCGTAAGTATCACAACTTGGGCGATGAGGCTGAGTTCCTGAACGCTTGTGTCAGTGCTTGCGAAGAGTTGATGGGTATGGGGTATGAAATCTACAACACGGGCAATCCTGCCAAGGACTATACAGCCTTGTTTACCACCGAAGATTTGGGCACCATCAGCGAGGCTATTTTTTATAGAAAGTATGAATCCGGTTTGAAGCGTCATCGTATGTGTGGTTATACCGTTAACCTGCGTAACGGTGGAACCAAGGACTTTGTGGACGACTTCCTTTGTGTGGATGCCGACGGTGTGGCAAGACCGGTAGCGTTGAGCCACGACTACAGCAACGACACTCCGGAAGAGGAGTTCACCAACCGTGACCCTCGTCTGAGCCAGACTTTCCTTGCTCCGGGCAACGAGGCTGCGAAAGCTCTGTTTGAAGATACGAATCATGCAAAGCAGATTTTCCCCCGTATCGGTAATATGAATGTATGGCCTACGTTGACGGGCTATCACCCGATTAAATATTTCATTCGTGAGCAGGATAAGAAGGGCTTCAATGAAGAGACACACGACTATCCCTTGTTCCGCTATGCCGAAGTGCTGTTGAACTATGCAGAGGCTAAGGCCGAACTGGGTGCTTGTGACCAAGCCGTGCTCGACAAGACCATCAACGTATTGCGCGACCGTGTAGGTATGCCTCACTTGACGGTGAATCCGGCAATGGATCCGAAATATGCAGGTTACGGCATTTCAGCCTTGTTGGTGGAAATCCGTCGTGAACGTCGCGTTGAATTGAGCTTCGAGTTCTTGCGTTACCAAGACCTGATGCGTTGGGCATGGGGTGACAAACTGAAAGAACGTGTATTGGGTATTCGTCTGGAGGATGCCGACTTTGCTAATCCCCGTTATGAAGGCATTACAAAGGGCGGTTCTGCAGATGCTGGAGACAATCCGGTTTTCGTGTTCAAGGCTGCTGATGGAAAGCAATACATTGATGTTTACGAAAACACGAACTATGCAACAGCTCGTCGTTCATTTGACCCTGCCAAGGATTACTTGCGTCCGATTCCCATTTCTGTCATCAGTAAGAATCCGTCCATCGGTCAGAATCCGGGTTGGGGAGATAATTGATAAGATAAAAAATGAATTGGTAATTTAGAATAAACTGTTGAGAATCGGGATTGTTTTGAAGGTATGAACTTTTAAGGCAATCCCGATTGTGCTAATAAAAAGAATACAGCTTGCAATTTTGTATCGTGATGATTTGGCTGTGTTAGATTGAATTCTATTTTTAATTAACGGTTTACATTGTATTGGTAAACCATATTATTAATTTCTAAATAGATAGTATGAAAAACAAATTTTATTTTTTGCTGCTTTTATTGGGAATGCTGATGTGTTCCTGCGAAAATGCCATTGATGAGAACTACGTACAGAATGTAGCATCGACAGGTGTGCTTGTAACGAAAACCAATCCGATTGATGAAGTCACTATAGACGTGGTGAAGAAAGTAGCCGGTATGTATGGAAATATGCAAGGCGCACAGACAAGGGGCGGTGAAGAGAAGACCATCGAAGAAGTGGTTCCGGTGAAGAATGAGAAAGGTGATGTGCTGATGTATGTGGTTAATTACGCTGGAAACGCAGGATATGTGATTTTGTCGGGAACGAATGAGTATCAGCCGATACTGGCTTATAGCGAGACGGGAAAATTCGATATAGCAAAGTCGCAAGAAAGAGGTACTTCTGTATGGCTGCAAGAACAACAATATGCGGTGGAAAATGTGGCAGCATCACCTGATAGTGTGCGTAGGCAGAATGCGAGAGCTTGGGCTGCGTTCTTTGATGAACAAGAAAGGGTGAATCTGGTGCAGCAAGGAGTGCAAACACGGGCTGTAGATCCTAATTTGTCAAGTCAATTAGGCAACTTTATTGAGGAATCGTTGCAGAGGTGGAGTGATGAGGGATATATGGTTTATACATATTTTGTAGATGGTGATTCAGAATATTTCACTCCATATGAAATGGAAGAAATCAAAGATGCTTTGGATATGCAGGCAGATAAGCGCTTTGATGATATTTATCATACTGTTTATTTGAGGGTAAAAGAAGAGTCTTCAACAAATGCAGTGAATCCTTTATTGAAAAGTACATGGAATCAAACAGGAGGATATGCTACACATGTTTCCAATGGATATACCGGATGTGTGGCTGTGGCTGTAGGGCAGATAATGCGATATCATGAATATCCGTTGCTGTACAATTGGGGAGCAATGGCTTATAATTATGCTACGGATATGACGGCTTTATTTTTGGCAGAAGTTGGTGAGAAAGTTGGGATGAAGTATGAAGAGGGCAGTTCTACTTCAAATATAGATAAGGCTTGTAGTGCTTTAAAAGGGTATGGATATATGAAAAGCAATATCATTAAGCATAGTTCTTCGAGTGTGCAATGGTGTTTGAATCAACAAAGACCGGTTTATATGAGAGGGGTAGATCAGAATGAGGGCGGACATGCTTGGGTTTGTGACGGATATAAAGAGACGGAGCGAAGATATTATTGCGATGTAATGGCACTTGATGGAGGTGTCTGGGATCATGAAAAGAAATTTTATTATCGAAGCGTGTACTATAAGTGTGTAGATAAAAGTGATACCTACTATCACATGAACTGGGGCTGGGGAGGATCCGGAGACGGATATTTCTACGAGAACGCAGTGAATCCTTCACCATATAATTTCTCTACCGACCGTAAAGACATTGTAGATATATATCCTTTCAAGTAACGATTTGCTTTCTTCATTTGCATGCCCCTTGGGCAGAGAGACAATGTGCATGTGGCGATTATATTGGACTGACATCAAAAAGTAAGGGAAAAGTTTTGCCGTGCGAAATAAAACATTCTTCTTTGCCGGAAGAAAATGAAAGTTATGGGCTATGAATAAGAAAGAAAACTGTAATCATACAATGGAAAAATACACTTTATGGAGCAGCCTGCTCCTGACTGCTGCTGGAACGGCGGCTGCTCAAAACAAGGCAGAGAACGCAAAGCAAGCCGATGTGCAGGCGGACAAGCCCCACATCGTCCTTATTGTCGCCGACCAGCACCGGGGTGATGCCATGAACTGTATGGGAAACCATGCCGTAGTCACCCCAAATATGGATGCGCTGGCACAGGACGGCACCCTCTTTATGAACGGCTACTCCTCCACACCGAGCAGCACACCTGCACGTGCGGGACTGCTCACCGGATTCTCGCCCTGGCACCACGGCATGCTGGGCTACGGCAGGGTAGGCAGTTGCTACCGCTACGAGATGCCTGCGATGCTGAAAGAGTTGGGCTATTTCACTTTCGGCATCGGCAAGATGCACTGGTTTCCGCAGAAAGCCCTGCACGGTTTCCACGGCACACTGGTGGACGAGAGCGGACGTGTGGAGAGCGACGACTTTGTGAGCGACTACCGCCTGTGGTTCCAGATGCAGGCACCCGGAAGGAATCCGGATGCTACGGGTATCGGATGGAATGCGCATGGAGGAGGGGTGTATCGCCTGCCCGAAGCGCTCCACCCCACGGCATGGACCGGACAGATGGCATGCGAGATGATACGAAACTATGACAAGGGAAGCGGTGAACCGCTCTTCCTGAAAGTTTCCTTCGCACGTCCGCACAGCCCGTACGATCCGCCGCAAAGGCTGATGGAGCAGTACGAAGGACGCGACGTGCCCGCACCTGCCGTAGGCGAATGGTGCAAGGACAAGGAGTATGCCGCGCCTCGCGATGTGGCTATGGCCGAGAAGGATGCCGCTTTCGGCAATTTCGGCGAGGAGTATGCCAAGGAGTCGCGCAGGTACTACTATGCCAATGTGACGTTTGTGGACGAAGAGATAGGAAAGGTGGTCCGGGCGCTGAAAGAGAAAGGCATGTACGACAACGCACTTATCTGTTACGTGTCGGACCACGGAGACATGCTGGGCGACCATCACCACTGGCGCAAGACCTATCCCTATGAGGGTTCGGCGCATGTGCCCTACATCGTGAAGTGGCCTGCGGCGTGCGGCTTTGAGAAGGGAGGCAAGATAGAGGCTCCGGTAGAACTGAGGGATTTATTGCCTACTTTTCTGGACATGGCAGGAGGCAAGGTGCCGGAAGATATGGACGGTCGTTCGCTGGCGGCACTGGTGAAAGGAGGAAACGACGGATGGCGCAAGTACATAGACCTGGAGCACTCCACATGCTATAGTCCCGATAATTACTGGTGTGCGCTGACCGATGGCAAAATCAAGTATGTCTGGCGTTTCCATACGGGCGAAGAGGAACTGTTCGACCTGGCAAAAGACCCGCAGGAATTAAAGGACGTGGCGAAAGAGAAGAAATACGCTGCAAAATTGCGTGAGATGCGTGGCGAGATGGTGAAGCATCTGACGGAGCGCGGTGAGGAGTTCGTGAAAGACGGACAGTTGCAGGTGCTGAAACGTACGGTGCTTTACAGCCCGCTGTTTCCCGATGAAAATCCGGTAGATACAGGCATCTGAAAAGAGAAAAAATCAACGTATGTATGATTTGTCTAAGCGGAAGATTTTCGAATGAAAATTCCTTCCGCTTTTTTTGTTCTTTTCAAAATAGGATGGCATTCAATGATTTTTATTACCTTTAGTCCCGCATTTGAATGGCTTGTTATATTTAATCGGAGAATATCATTATGAAAAACAGAACTTTGGTCGTACTGTGTTTCTTTCTTTGTGCATGGATGGCAGTAAATGCCGCAGAAAATTATAAGTTCAGGACACTCTCGCCCGACGGGGGCTTTTATTACGATGGAGTCAAATCGATAGAGCAGGATAAGGATGGTTTTGTATGGGTAATGATGGACTACGAGTTATATCGTTTCGACGGCTACAAGTATAAGAAATATTACCCTCGTTTTGCAGAAATAGCTCCGACGAAGCGATGGATATTCATTGGTATGGACTCGGATGCAAAAGGCAACCTTTATGTAAATACCAACAACGGATTATATCGGCATGATAGGATATCGGATAAGTTCGAGCGCGTGTTCGGTAACGTCGCTTTGGTGAAGATAGACGGCAGGGACAGGCTTTGGGTGAGGAGGGACAATCTCTACGGATTGCCCGACACGATCACCGGTGAAATCAGGATACCCGAATATGACGGGAAGAAAGCGACGTATGTTAATCCGACCTTTTGTGTGCACAACAAAGACTTATATACGTTCGTCTATAGGCAGGTATACAGATACAACGAAGCGGAAAATCGCTTCGGCTTTTGCATGCGGCTGCCCGGTAAGGGCGGAAACATCCGCTTTGCGCGGGCGCGGGCGGGAACAATGTGGGTGTATGTGGATAAAGAGGGACTCTATAAGATTGATTTGTCGTCGTTTGAGATAGAAGAACACTACAAAGCCTTTACCGGGTGTGAGGAAAACGGACTCAGGGAGTTTTATGTAGACCGCAAAGGGAAAATCTGGCTGGGTACGATGGAAGGACTCTACATTTTCGATTCTGACACCGGCGCAATGATGGAATACAAACATTCGACAACAGATGCTTTCAGCCTGCCGAACAATTCCGTATGGAAGATTTATGAAGACAGGCAAGGCAATGTATGGATAGGAACCTATTCGGGGAAGCTTTGCTACGTGGATATGGAAGAGGGAAATGCTTTTCGTTCCTATCTTGCCGGAAGCAGCGGCCTGAACTATGCACCGGTCAGTGCCTTTGCCGAAGACGAAGATTATCTGTGGATAGGTACCGAAGGCGGAGGCGTGAACCGGATGGACAAGCGGACTGGCAAGTTCCGATTGCTGGCGGACGGACAAAACGTGGTGTCCAACAACATTAAATCGTTGATAATGGACGGACGGCGCAATCTTTGGGTCTCGATGTTCAGGGGCGGTATTGAGGTGTTTGATGCCGGACACCGGGAAACGGCCCATTATAAACGTGGTCGCGACGGGGCGGGAGAATTGTTGGTGAATGATGTGCGCAAGACGGTACTCGAAGGAGATTCGGGGCTGTGGGTAGCTTATCAGTATCCGGCACCGAGGATTTCTTATTTTTCTTTCAAGGAAAAGAAGTTCAGGCACATCAGTCTGGACAGTGTGGGAAATTACGATTATCTGTTTGATATTCTGAAGCAGGGCGAGCGGACGTTGTGGGCCATCAGCAACGAAGCGCTCTATCGGGTTGACACGCAGACCGGGGAGATAAGAAAAGTGCAGCCGGGAGATTCCGAATACTTGGGGCTGTTCACTTTCTGTCTGGACGACAATGGGAATATCTGGATAGGGACTATCGGTAACGGTCTGATAAAGTTCGACACCAACACCTTGGAATTCATTCCGATGAAAGACGCACTGCAGCGGGATGTATATTCCATTTACAGCATCTGTTACAGCGATGGCAAAGTGTGGATGGGAACGGACGACGGGCTATGTTGTTATGATACGGCAAGTGAACGCCTGATGAAGTTCGATAAGCGTGAGAATACACAAGGGCAGGTATATTATCCGTTGGCTGTATTGAAGGGCAAGGACGGCAAACTCTATTTCGGAGGTACCAATGGGTTTACGGTGGTAGACCCCGCACGTATATCCTATAACCGTTACAAGCCGCGGGCAGTCATATCGGAATTTTTTGTGGATCATGAGCCGGTCCATCCCAAGTATGGCGTGAGCGACTCGTTCCATACCATCATGTTGGATTACGATGAATCGAACTTCGGTTTTGAATTTTCGGCGGATAATTACCAGATTCCGGAGAAAAACATGTTCAGGTATAGGCTGAAGGGATATAACGACGGTTGGATTACAGTGGATGCAAGGCAGCGCACGGTGATGTACTCCAAAGTGGGGGCAGGAACCTATTTCTTTGAAGTATGCGCTGCAAACAACGATGGTGTGTGGGGTGAACCTACAGTCATCAAGGTAGTGAGGCGCAGGGCTCCTTGGCTAAGCGTGCCTGCCTATTTCTGTTATGCATTGGCATTGCTTGGCATGGCGTATGTGGTTTTCAGGCATTATGCCGAGAAGAAGCGCTTGAAGATGATGCTCTATCAGGAAAATGTGGAACGGGAGAAGAAGGAACAGATACATCAGGCACAGTTGCGCTTCTTTACCAACATATCACATGATTTCCGCACTCCGCTGTCGCTGATTATGGCCGCTTTGGACAAACTGAGGCGCGAGGGCCTGAAAGAGTATTATTACCGTATACTGAATGGAAACGTGCAACGGCTGTTGAATTTGGTAAATGAACTGATGGACTTCCGAACCGTGGAGAACGGGATGATGAAGTTGGAACTGGAGCAGATAGACGTGAACAGCTTCGTGAAAGGTATTGCGGGCGATTTTATGGATTATGCTGCCGAGCGGAAAATCAGTTTCAGGATAGAGTGTGACGACACATTGCCAGCAGAGGTGTATGCGGACAAGAATGTGGTGGAGAAAATCGTGATGAACTTGCTGAACAATGCTTTCAAATACACGCGCGACGGAGGGAATATCGTGTTGATGACCAAACGCGGCCAAAAGTTTGCATCGCAGTGGACCGGGCACTACAAGGTGGGCGACTGCATGGAGGATGCTTTCTCCATCGTGGTGAGCGACACGGGTGTAGGCATTTCGGGTGAGTCGATTAGCAGCGTGTTCGAGAGATTCTACAAGGTGAACACCGTGAATGCCGATTCGCATTTGGGAACGGGTATCGGGCTGGCGCTGGTGAAAAGCCTGGTGTTGTTGCAGAAAGGGTGCGTATCCATTTATAGTGAACGGGAGAAGGGGACGGATATGGTGGTTTGTCTTCCCATGGATAGCAGTGTGTTCGGCGAGTCGGATTTTGCCCGACGGAAGTCAGGTGGTATGTCCGAATCCCCCGCATTCTTGCCTGAGGCAAGCGAAACTCAGGAAGACACGAAGGAGCTGGAATCGGAGACTGTGCCTCCGAGTGCCCGGAAAATCCTGATTGTAGAGGACAACACGGATTTGAGAGTGCTCATTGCGGAAGCCTTGTCGGACGAATTCCAAGTGATGCAGGCGGGTGACGGTGTCGAGGCACTGAAACTGATGGAAGATTTGGAGTTCGATCTGGTGATAAGCGATATCATGATGCCGCGCAAGGACGGAGTATCTTTATGCAATGACATCAAAAGTAATGTGAATACTTCGCACATTCCGGTGATTCTGTTAACGGCAAAGACCAGTCTGGAGAGTAAGATTGAGGGAGCGGATTCCGGTGCAGACCTCTATTTTGAAAAACCGATAGACTTGACTTATCTGAAGCTTTCGATACAAAATGTATTTAAAAATCGGCAGCAACTGAAGGAGCATTATGCCAAAAACTATTATGCGGACAGCGGTGAGCTGGCAACCAATGAACAAGACAATAAGTTCTTGAAGCAACTGGTGGCATTTATAGACGGGCACATGGACAGGTCGGACATGGATGTGAACCTGATAGCGGAAGAACTGATGATGAGCCGGAGCAAGCTTTATACGAAAGTGAAAAGCCTGACAGGAAAATCGGTCGTGGAGTTTGTGCTGAATTGTCGGTTGCGCAAGGCGGCGAAACTGATTATAGAAGAGAACATGACCATGCGTGAGATTATGATTCAGGTAGGTATCGAGAGCCAGGCCTATTTTACGAACTCATTCAAAAAAGTATTTGGCGAAACGCCTACGTCCTTTGCTAATAAGCATAAAAAGAAGGGATAAGAGCAATTTGGATAAAAGAAATAGCGAATAGAGAAAGATGCTGAGAGCGGAAAGGGCTTCCTTTGCAAAGACTTTTAAACTTGATAGCATGAGAAAGATTTTACGGCCATTTGTTCTGTTTTTATTGTTGGCGGGAGCCGGAGCGGCGACCGCCCAAGTGCAACCACATCTTTTGCCTGCCGAGCAGGAGATTTCATTGAAGTATGGTGCCGGGCGTCTGGGCAAACGTCAGGATGCGGATATGCAAAGATTTCGCGACAATCGTCTGGGAGCTTTCATCCATTGGGGGCTTTATGCCATTCCCGGTGGTGAATGGAACGGAGAAATGTATGGAGGTGCCGCCGAATGGCTGAAAGCGTGGGCCAAGGTTCCGGCAGACGAATGGCTTAAACTCATGGAACAATGGAATCCTACGAGGTTTAATCCGAAAGCTTGGGCGAAGATGGCGAAAAAGATGGGCGTGAAGTATGTCAAGATTACAACGAAGCACCATGAGGGGTTCTGCCTCTGGCCAAGCAAATATACACAATATACGGTAGCACAAACACCTTATAAAAAAGATATATTGGGAGAAATGGTTAAAGCCTACAATGACGAAGGCATTGATGTGCATTTCTATTTCTCGGTATTGGACTGGAGTCATCCGGATTATCGGTATGACATCAAGTCGGAAGAGGATGAGATTGCTTTTGCCCGCTTTCTGGAATTCACGGACAATCAGCTGAAAGAACTTGCCACTCGTTATCCTACGGTGAAGGATTTCTGGTTTGACGGTACATGGGATGCCAGCATCAAGAAGAACGGCTGGTGGACGGCTCATGTAGAACAGATGCTGAAAGAAATGTTGCCGGGCGTGACGGTCAACAGCCGTCTGCGTGCCGATGACTATGGCAAACGCCATTTCGACAGTAACGGACACCTGATGGGAGATTATGAGTCTGCTTATGAGCGTCGCTTGCCCGATCCGGTGAAGGACCTGAAGGTGACCCGCTGGGATTGGGAGGCATGTATGACGGTGCCCGAGAATCAGTGGGGATATCACAAAGACTGGTCCTTGAGTTATGTCAAGACTCCTTTGGAGGTGCTCGAGCGCATTGTACATGCTGTTTCCATGGGTGGAAATATGGTTGTGAATTTCGGTCCTCAACCCGATGGTGATTTTCGTTCGGAGGAGAAAGAACTGGCCGATGCCGTCGGACGCTGGATGAGCGTCAACGGTGGGTGCATCTATGGCTGCGACTATGCGGGCTGGGACAAGCAGGCTTGGGGGTATTATACCCGTAAAGGCAAAGAAGTATATATGGTTGTTTTCAATTCTCCCTATTCAAGGCATCTGGTGGTGAAAACACCGAAAGATGTTAAGATAACGAAAGCTGTGGTATTGAATGGCAAGGAAGTTGGTGTGAAAGAAACCGCTCGCAATGAATATAATGTGGATATGCCTGCAAAAGATCCCGGTGCCCCTTTTGTCATCAAATTGCAAATAGAAGATAACACCAATGCTGCCGATAAGTATCGCGAAGCGTTGACGTGATTTGTTGCTTGCAGACATGATTTCTAACTTTTAATTTTTATATTTTCTATGATGAGGAAGTTGTTTCTTTTAATATCTCTCTTCTTGCTGTATGCAGTAGAGGCGGATGCTTGGAGAGTTTTTGACAAGGTTGCCGTGAAATCCGTAATGAAGCGTGTGGCCGACTGGCAGATAGCCAATCCTAATAAAGGGGCGGAACATGACGACTTGGACTGGACGCATGCAGCTTTGTATATGGGCATGGTGGACTGGGCCGAACTGACAGAGAAGGAAGATGCTGACGACTCTTATTTCCAATGGTTGCTCCGCATTGGAAAGCGTAATCATTTCCAGGTAGGGAAGTGGATGTATCATGCTGACTTTATTGCCGTAGGACAGCCTTTTATCGACCTTTATTCTAAATATGGCAATAAGAAGATGATTGCTCCCGTAATGGCTCGTGCCAACTGGGTAGTGGAAAATCCGGCTGAAGTAGCGCTGGCACTGGATTACGGTAAACTGGAAACTCTGGATCGTTGGTCTTGGTGTGATGCATTGTTTATGGCTCCCCCCGTATATGCCAAACTGTATGCGTTGACCAAGGACAAGCGTTATCTGGATTTCTTGAACAAGGAGTACAAGGCTACCTACGACCATTTATATGACAAGGAGGAACGATTGTTTTACCGCGACCGTCGGTATTTTGATAAACGCGAAGCCAATGGCAAGAAAGTGTTTTGGGGACGTGGAAACGGTTGGGTATTGGGAGGACTGGCCGAGATTTTGCAGGCACTTCCCAGAGAGGAGTCTTCGCGAGCTTTCTATCAGGAACTGTTTGTAGAATTGGCCACTCGTGTGGCTGGTTTGCAGAGTCCGGATGGTTATTGGCACGCCAGTTTGCTTGACCCTTCATCTTATCCTTCTCCGGAAACAAGCGCCACGGGCTTCATTGTTTACGCTCTTGCCTATGGTGTGAATGAAGGTCTGCTTGATAAGAAGGCATTCATGCCTGTCATCAAGAAGGGATGGAAAGCATTGGTTGATGCTGTGGAGCCGGATGGTAAACTGGGCTATGTGCAGCCTATCGGTGCCGACCCGCGCAAAGTGACGAGGGACATGACCGAAGTATATGGAGTAGGAGCATTCTTGTTGTCGGGATGCCAGATTTATAAAATGTCGGAGAAGTAAAGAACAGCATTGATTGAAATGATGAAGAAGCATTCATTTGTTATATGTGTCCTGATGTTCCTGGCCGGCATCTTCTGCAAAGTGGACGCTCGCGAAGTGACGTCGTTCAATGACGGTTGGGAATTTAAGAAAGGTCCGTTCTCCAAAGAAGCCATGCAGGCTGCCGTGAAGTGGAATGCCGGCTGGCAGGAAGTGACCCTTCCTCATACTTGGAATGCAGACGACATGCAGAAGAAGGTATCCGCCTTTTATGAAGGAGTGGGGTATTACCGGAAAAAGTGCATCTTTCCCGAAAGCATGAAGGGCAAGCGTCTCTTCCTTCGTTTCGAGGGAGTGGGTTCATGTGCGGAAGTCTACGTCAACGGCTACTTGACAGGAACGCACAAGGGGGCTTATTCCGCCTTTGTATGTGAGATTGGCTCGCAGGTTAAGTTCGGCGAGGAGAATGAAATTATAGTAAAAGCCGATAATACGGCACGTCCTGATGTTATTCCTGTCAATCATGTTCTGTTTGGTGTTTACGGAGGGATTTACCGTCCTGTATGGCTGGTGATAACGGAACCTTGCGGCATTGTTGTCAATGACTGTGCTTCGTCCGGTGTATATATCACCCAGAAGAATGTATCGAAACAGTCTGCCGAAGTGAATGTAAAAGTGAAGGTGGATAACGCAACGCTGGCTCCCGTACCGTTGGTCTTGGAGAACGTCATTTACGATGGAAGCGGCAAGTTGGTGAAAAAGCATAATCAGGCTTTTGAACTGACTCCACAGGGAGTGCAAAGTTATTCCTCACAATTTAAGTTGAGCAATCCTCATTTGTGGCAGGGACGTGAAGATCCTTATCTCTATAAGGTCGTTTCACGCCTTTTGCAGAACGGACGTGTGCTGGACGAGGTTGTCCAGCCGTTGGGACTTCGTAAGTATGAGGTGGTGGCAGGCAAGGGATTTTTCTTGAATGGAAAGAAATATCCCATGTACGGTGTGACCCGTCATCAGGATTGGTGGGGACTGGGCAGTGCCTTGACCAACAAAGAGCATGATTTTGATTTGGCACAGATTATGGATATCGGAGCGACTACCGTCCGTTTTGCGCACTATCAGCAGTCTGATTATATTTATTCACGTTGTGATACGTTGGGACTGGTTATTTGGGCGGAGATTCCTTTTGTCAACCGGGTGACCGGACAAGAGTGGGACAATGCGCATCAGCAGATGCGTGAACTGGTACGCCAGAGTTTCAATCACCCTTCTATTTATGTGTGGGGCATTCATAATGAAGTCTATCATCCACATGGTTATACGGCGGCTCTTACGCAATCCGTCCACGACCTTTGCAAGCTGGAAGACCCTGATCGTTATACCGTATCGGTGAACGGTTATGGTAACGTCGGCCATCCGGTCAATCAAAATGCGGATATACAAGGCATGAATCGTTATTTCGGCTGGTACGAAAGGAAAATACAGGATATAAAACCTTGGATAGAGAAGATGGAAAAAGAGTATCCTTGGCAACGCCTGATGTTGACGGAGTATGGCGCGGATGCCAATATCGCCCACCAGACGGAAATCTTGGGTGATGCCCTGAACTGGACAAGCCCTTTCTATCCGGAAACGTTCCAGACCAAGACCCATGAATATCAATGGAGCATTATTGCGAAGCATCCCTATATCACCGCTTCCTATTTGTGGAATATGTTCGACTTTGCGGTTCCTACTTCGAAAAGAGGCAGTGTAGATGCGCGCAACATGAAGGGGATGATGACTTTCGACCGTAAAATTAAAAAAGATTCTTATTTTTGGTATAAGGCCAATTGGAGCAAGGAACCGGTGCTTTACATGACGCAACGCCGGAATGTGCTGCGTGAGAGAAAAGAAACTTCCGTTACTGTGTATTCCAATATCGGCACTCCCAAGGTATATCTCAATGACCGGGAATTATCGGGTATTCGGAAAGGATATACTGATGTGCATTATGTCTTTGACAAGGTGTTGCTGAACGACGGTAAGAATGTGTTGCGGGCTGTTGTCACTTGGCAAGGTAGAGAATATGTGGATGAGATGGAATGGGAGTATCGCGGGGAATGTAACCGCGAAGCGGACTTCTTTGAACACAAAAAAGAACATGGGAGTTGGTAAGTCTTTGAATGAAATTGTATGATGAATTATTTTTTATTTGTATGATTTGGCTGAACGGGGTAGCCTTGCCGAACTGGGAATGTTTTCTATGGACATGTTGTTTATACAATTCCTGAAGATGAGAAGGCGGCAGAAGAAAAGACTGCAGCTTTCACCGCCAAACTGAGGGAGCAAGGAGCCAAAGAATGGGCTGAATAATCAATTCTTTCTAACCCGATTAATATATAAAGTTTAATTTTGTAGCAAGTAAATAAGCCAAGGAGTTGTCAGTCGATGCCGTGAGGTAATAGGTTGATAAGTTCTCCTTGGCTTTGTTGTATTATGTATATGTTTGGTTTCGATATTTACGATTGAAGGCTATTTTCCTTACGATTGTTTATGTTTATCTCATTTTTTTCTTTAATTTGTTTGGATATTATAAAAAAGCCCTTACCTTTGCAGCACGTTTGAATCAAAAAAGAAGAATTAAGTTATGAATTTGCATACATCTATTAACCTGGCAGTCCTGCATATTATTCGCGTCGTGGTGGTGGCATCAAGAGCGTGAGAAAGGTTATGTATGTATTTGTACGTTAGAAGATAATTTATTAAGCCTTTCTCACTATGGTGGGAGAGGCTTTTTCATTAAAAGGAGATTTGAAGATGAAGCATCAGTTACGCAGCTCGTTCAGCACACAAGGTCGCCGCATGGCGGGAGCTCGTGCATTGTGGACGGCCAATGGTATGAAGAAAGAACAGATGGGTAAGCCCATTATCGCTATAGTCAATTCGTTTACACAATTCGTCCCCGGGCATGTGCACCTGCACGAAATAGGCCAGCTTGTAAAGGGGGAGATTGAAAAGCTGGGATGTTTTGCTGCGGAGTTCAATACGATTGCCATTGACGACGGTATCGCTATGGGGCACGACGGTATGCTTTATTCCCTGCCTTCAAGGGATATTATTGCCGATAGTGTGGAGTATATGGTAAATGCCCATAAGGCAGATGCTATGGTTTGCATCAGTAACTGTGACAAGATTACTCCGGGGATGCTGATGGCGGCTATGAGGCTGAATATACCGACTGTATTTGTTTCAGGCGGTCCGATGGAAGCCGGGGAATGGAACGGACAACATTTGGATTTGATTGATGCCATGATTAAATCTGCTGATGAAAGTGTGGGCGATAAAGAGGTGGCACAGATTGAGCAACATGCCTGCCCCACTTGCGGATGCTGCTCAGGTATGTTTACCGCTAATTCCATGAACTGCCTGAATGAAGCGATTGGATTGGCACTGCCCGGTAACGGCACGATTGTAGCCACTCACGAAAATCGCAAGAAACTGTTTGAGGATGCAGCCAAGTTGATTGTAGAGAATGCCTTTAGATATTATGAAGAGGGGGATGAGAGCGTACTCCCGCGCAGTATTGCTACCCGCGAGGCATTTTTGAATGCCATGACCCTGGATATTGCTATGGGGGGGTCTACTAATACGGTACTTCATTTGCTGGCTGTGGCTC
Source organism: Bacteroides muris (ex Fokt et al. 2023) (assembly GCF_024704895.1). NCBI lineage: Bacteria > Pseudomonadati > Bacteroidota > Bacteroidia > Bacteroidales > Bacteroidaceae > Bacteroides > Bacteroides muris (ex Fokt et al. 2023). The sequence continues at coordinate 79,205 of NZ_JAMZEE010000009.1, forward strand.
ACGAAGCCGGAACAGATTTTAAGATGGACGACATTGACATGCTCTCCCGCAAGACTCCCTGCTTATGCAAGGTGGCCCCCAATACCCAAAAGTATCATGTACAGGACGTTAACCGTGCCGGTGGCATCATTGCCATCATGGATGAGCTTGCCAAGGGCGGACTGGTAGATACGAATGTACGCCGTGTGGATGGGATGACGTTGGCAGAGGCAATCAATCGGTATAGTATTACCAGCCCTGATGTATGTAAAGAAGCAATCAAGAAATACTCCAGTGCGGCAGCCGGAATGTTCAATCTGGTACTTGGTTCACAACATGCGTCTTATCAGGAACTCGATACAGACCGTGCGACCGGTTGTATCCGCGATTTGGAACATGCATACAGCAAGGATGGCGGTCTGGCGGTTTTGAAGGGAAATATAGCTCAGGACGGTTGCGTTGTCAAAACTGCCGGTGTAGACGAGAGTATCTGGAAATTTACGGGACCGGCGAAGGTTTTCGACTCACAAGATGCGGCTTGCGACGGTATTCTGGGTGGAAAGGTGGTCAGTGGAGACGTCGTCGTCATCACTCACGAGGGCCCGAAAGGCGGACCGGGTATGCAGGAGATGCTTTATCCTACTTCTTATATCAAATCCCGCCATCTGGGTAAGGAATGTGCATTGATTACCGACGGGCGTTTCAGTGGCGGTACTTCCGGACTGAGTATCGGACATGTTTCTCCCGAAGCGGCTGCCGGTGGTAATATCGGCAAGATTAAGGATGGGGATATTATCGAGATTGATATACCGAACCGTTCTATCAACGTGAAGTTGACGGATGAAGAGCTTGCTGCACGTCCTATGGCTCTGGTAACTCGTAACCGTGAAGTCTCCAAAGCATTGAAAGCGTATGCCAGTATGGTGAGCTCTGCCGACAAAGGTGCTGTGAGACTGATTTGAAACTTGTAATTTGTAAATCGTAAATACATAGATGGAAAACTTAATAACAGGCGCAGAAGCATTGATGCGCTCTCTGAAGCATCAGGGAGTAGAGACCATTTTCGGTTATCCGGGAGGGAGCATCATGCCGGTATTCGATGCCTTATACGACCACCGGAAGGAATTGAACCATATCCTGGTTCGCCATGAACAAGGGGCAACCCATGCGGCACAAGGCTTTGCACGTGTGTCGGGCGAGGTTGGCGTTTGTCTTGTTACCAGTGGACCGGGTGCTACCAATACTATCACGGGCATTGCAGATGCCATGATTGACAGTACGCCTATTGTTGTCATTGCCGGTCAGGTAGGGACGAACTTCCTGGGTACGGATGCGTTTCAGGAAGTGGACTTGGTAGGCATTACTCAGCCTATCACGAAATGGAGTTACCAGATTCGTCGTGCAGAAGATGTGGCCTGGGCAGTGGCGCGTGCTTTCTATGTGGCAAAGAGCGGACGTCCGGGACCGGTCGTACTGGACTTTGCCAAGAACGCTCAAGTGGAGAAAACTGGATATGCCCCTACTAAAGTGGATTATGTCCGTAGCTATCTTCCCGTTCCTGAAATGGATCCGGAAGCCATACGGCAGGCAGCCGAGTTGATAAATGGTGCGGAACGGCCTTTGGTGCTGGTAGGACAAGGTGTGGAACTGGGAGCGGCCCAGCAGGAGCTTCGTGCTTTCATTGAGAAAGCCGGGATGCCTGCAGGATGCACTTTATTGGGACTTTCCGCCTTGCCTACTGACCATCCTTTGAACAAAGGAATGCTCGGTATGCACGGTAATCTGGGACCCAATATCAATACCAATAAATGTGATGTCCTTATTGCCGTAGGCATGCGCTTTGATGACCGTGTGACGGGTAAACTGGAGACATATGCCAAGCAGGCGAAGATTATCCATTTCGATATTGACCCTGCCGAAATAGATAAGAATGTAAAGACCGACGTTGCTGTCCTGGGCGATTGCAAAGAAACACTGGCTGCCGTTACCCAATTGCTGGAATCCGCGAACCATCAGGAATGGATTGACAGTTTCCGGCAATACGAGGAAGTGGAAGAGGAAAAAGTAATCCGTCCGGAGTTACATCCGGTAGGAAAAGCACTGAGCATGGGCGAGGTGGTGCGTGCCGTGAGTGAGGCTACCCATAACGAGGCGGTATTGGTGACCGATGTCGGTCAGAATCAGATGATGTCTGCCCGCTATTTCAAATACAGCAAGAATCGTAGCATTGTGACTTCCGGTGGTCTGGGTACTATGGGTTTCGGCCTTCCGGCTGCTATCGGTGCCACTTTTGGATGTCCGGACCGCACGGTATGCGTATTCATGGGAGACGGCGGCTTGCAGATGAACCTGCAGGAAATGGGCACCATCATGGAACAAAAGGCTCCGGTAAAGATGATTCTGTTGAACAATAACTTCTTGGGCAATGTTCGTCAATGGCAGGCGATGTTCTTCAATCGGCGTTATTCGTTTACTCCGATGATGAATCCGGATTATATGAAGATTGCTTCGGCGTACGATATTCCTGCACGCAGGGTAATGACCCGTGAGGAGCTGGCCAAGGCGATAGACGAGATGATAGCAACCGACGGACCGTTTCTGCTCGAAGCTTGTGTGGAGGAAGAGGGGAATGTGATGCCGATGACGCCTCCGGGGGGGGCGGTCAATCAGATGTTGCTGGAATGCTGAAGTCATGCGGAATTAAAGAATTTACTCTATCTATGGATAAAAAACTATATACAATTATTGTTCATTCGGAAAACTTTGCCGGTTTGCTGAATCAGGTGACGGCTGTGTTTACTCGTCGGCAGATAAACATCGAGAGTCTGAATGTATCGGCCTCCTCCATCAAGGGGGTGCATAAATATACCATTACTGCTTGGACGGACAAGGATACCATTGAAAAGGTGACCAAGCAGATTACCAAGAAAATAGATGTGTTGCAAGCTCATTATTTCACGGATGACGAAATCTATCAGCACGAGATTGCCCTCTATAAGATAACGACCCCTACGCTGGAAGAAAAACCGGAGGTGTCCAAAGTAATTCGTAAGTACAATGCCCGTATCGTGGAGGTGAATGCTGTATTTGCTATTGTAGAGAAGAATGGCATGAGTGAGGAAATAACCAACCTTTATGAGGAGTTGCGCCGGTTGGATTGCGTACTTCAGTTCGTCCGTTCGGGTCGCGTAGCCATTACGACCAGCTGCTTTGAGCGTGTCAATGAATATCTGGCAGACCGTGAAGCAAAATATCGTCAAAGTAAACAACAGGAGTCATGATGAGCGGGAATAATAAGATAGGTACCTACAAGTTCGTTGCCGAACCGTTTCATGTCGACTTTACCGGACGGCTGACAATGGGAGTATTGGGTAACCATTTGTTGAATTGTGCGGGTTTCCATGCCAGCGACCGCGGTTTTGGCATCGCGACTCTAAACGAGGACAATTACACCTGGGTATTGTCACGCTTGGCGGTCGAACTGGATGAAATGCCTTATCAATACGAGGATTTTTCCATTCAGACTTGGGTGGAGAATGTCTATCGCCTTTTTACAGACCGTAATTTCGCTATCCTTGATAAGGAGGGCAAGAAGATTGGATACGCACGTTCCGTTTGGGCGATGATTAGCATGAATACCCGTAAGCCGGCGGATTTGTTGACTCTTCATAGTGGCAGCATTGTAGATTATGTTTGCGATGAGCCTTGCCCGATTGAAAAACCTTCGCGGATAAAGGTGGCCTCAAAAGAACCGGCCGCTGCTTTGGTGGCCAAATACAGTGATATTGACATTAACGGGCATGTGAACAGCATCCGTTACATCGAGCACATCCTTGATTTGTTTCCGATAGAGATGTATAGGGAGAAGCGCATTCGTCGTTTTGAGATGGCATATGTAGCCGAAAGCTATTACGGAGATGAGTTGACTTTGTTTATGGATGATGCCGGTGAGGGTGTTTATGATGTGGAGGTGAAAAAGAATGGCAGCGAAGTGGTCTGTCGTTCTAAAGTGATATTTACAGAGAAATAAATAAGTTTATCAACGTTGGCGTAAGCCACAAATAAAAATTAAAACAAAAAATGGCACAATTGAATTTTGGCGGTGTTATTGAGAATGTAATGACCCGCGAAGAATTTCCTTTGGAAAAAGCACGTGAGATTTTGAAAGATGAAACAATTGCAGTAATCGGTTATGGCGTACAAGGTCCGGGTCAGGCTTGCAACTTGCGTGATAATGGTTTCAATGTGATTGTAGGACAACGTCCGGGCAAGACATACGAAAAGGCTGTGGCTGACGGATGGGTGCCGGGTGAGACTTTGTTTGGCATCGAAGAGGCTTGCCAGAAGGGTACTATCGTCATGTGTCTGTTGTCTGATGCAGCTGTAATGTCTGTATGGCCGATTATCAAACCTTACTTGACTCCCGGAAAGGCTCTTTACTTCTCTCATGGTTTTGCTATTACCTGGAACGACCGCACTGGTGTGGTTCCTCCTAAAGATATTGATGTTATTATGGTTGCTCCCAAAGGTTCCGGTACTTCACTCCGTACCATGTTCCTTGAGGGGCGTGGCTTGAACTCATCATATGCCGTCTATCAGGATGCTACGGGCCAGGCTTTTGACAAGACGATTGCACTGGGTATCGGTATCGGCTCGGGATATTTGTTCGAGACAACTTTCGTCCGCGAGGCCACTTCCGACCTGACCGGTGAACGCGGTTCTTTGATGGGGGCTATTCAGGGATTACTGTTGGCCCAGTATGAAGTATTGCGCGAAAACGGTCATACTCCTTCTGAAGCATTCAATGAAACTGTGGAAGAGTTGACTCAATCTTTGATGCCATTGTTTGCCAAGAATGGTATGGACTGGATGTATGCCAACTGTTCTACTACGGCACAGCGTGGTGCGCTGGATTGGATGACTCCGTTCCACGATGCCGTCAAGCCGGTTGTACAGAAATTGTATGCAAGCGTGAAGTCGGGCAACGAAGCTCAGATTTCTATCGACAGCAACTCCAAGCCGGATTATCGTGAGAAGCTGAATGCAGAATTGAAAGCCTTGCGTGAAAGTGAAATGTGGCAGACTGCTGTTACTGTTCGCAAACTTCGTCCGGAAAACAATTAATCAGCTTTATATAATAGGTGAAATCCCCTCTTCGGTGTTGTTTCATACCGGAGGGGGGATTTCTTTATCATTGATTTCCTGTGTTTTGAATAAACTCCAACAGTTTCCGGTAAAAACCGTGATGTTTCAGTGTCTCTGCCTCTCCCAATATCACCAGTTTCATGCGTGCCCGGGTGATGGCTACGTTCATTCTCCTTAAATCATTCAGGAATCCTATCTGCCCTTCTTCGTTGGCGCGGACAAGGCTGACGAAGATAACATCGCGTTCTTGTCCCTGAAAGCCGTCCACCGTATTCACGGTGAGCAGGCTGTGATAAGGTTTGAGTGAACCGTCTGTCTTTATCTTGTTGCGAAGATATTGCACTTGTGCCTTGTAAGGGGAGATGATACCGAAGTCTATTTTTTCTTCCAGGATGCGGCTGCCACCGATACGGTTGATGTAGATTTTCAATTCTGACAGGAGCAGGTCTGCTTCTGCCTTATTGATGCGCCCGAAAGTCTCTCCCACGAATTCTTCTTTGAAATCCATTTCGGAGGTGTCAATCCAATGGATAGGCGTATCCCAGTCCAGGATGCCCCGGTAACGCACTTCGGGAGCGGCTTCCAATTCGCCATTGTAAAACCATTGGGAAGGAAATTTCATAATCTCCTCGTGCATGCGGTATTGCATTTTCAGCAAAGAGACAACGGCAGGCTTGTTGGACACCACTTTCTCCATCAATGTCCGTTCCAGACCTCCACGGGCGGCTTCGTAGCATTTTATGGTAGGCGGAAGTTGGCAGTGGTCACCCGCCAACACCACGCGGTCTGCCTTTCGGATAGCTATCCAGCAGGCGGCCTCTAAGGCCTGGGCCGCTTCATCAATGAAAAGAGTACCGAAACGACGTCCGCCTAGCAATCGGTGGTTGCTGCTTACCAGTGTGGAGGCAATGACATGTGTCTTGTCAAAAAGTTCTGCGTTGATTTGTATTTCCAATGTGGTGGCGCGGTCGCGCAAGCGGCTCATACGGCTGCGCACGCCTTCGCGTTCGTCATAACTGCCGCGGCGGGCACGGCTGCCCAGTTCACGTAGGTTTTTCCGGATGCTCCACAGTTCCGGATAAAGCGGATGATTCTCGAAACGACGCTCGTAGGTAAAGGAAAGCATCTTGTCGTTGACGCGGGTCGGATTGCCGATACGCAGGACATTGACGCCGCGGTCTACCAGTTTTTCCGAAATCCAGTCGACGGCAGTATTGCTTTGGGCACATACCAGTACCTGCGGTTCACGGTGCAGGGTCTCGTAGATGGCTTCTACTAGGGTGGTAGTTTTTCCGGTTCCCGGAGGGCCGTGCACAATGGCCACGTCGCGGGCACACAGCACTTTGTTTACAGCTGTCTCCTGCGTGGAGTTCAGCCAGGGAAACCGTACGGGATAGAGCTCTCGGAAACCGGCTTTCGAGGTTCCCAGCAATATGTCCCGCAATTGGGCCAGGCGGCTGCCTTTGGAGCGTAACGTATCTTCCAAGGCTTCGAACATGGTCCGATAGGATGTTTCGTCGAAATAAAGTTGCACGCCGAGGTGGTCTGCTTCCTGCACTTCCATAACGGCACCGGCTCCGGGCATTATCGCTACCATCCGTGTCTCGTCGGCATAGCTTACGGTAGCGGTGAAGTTCATATAGGTTATTTTCTCATCGGCAGACTGGCGGAAAAAACATATGGGACGGCCGAACTCAAAATTATGTTCTATATCTGTATTTTCTGTGTGCGTAATTTCTATTACTAATTGATTCAGTGAATTATAGTAACTTCGTCCCGGAGTGGCAGGATACCAGCAAAGTCCCCGTCTCACTTTCCGGGCAATCCCCATGTTTTCGGTTTGGCGTTTGAATTCCTCTTTTTCGTATTCGTATTCCATGCGCAGCAAAAGTTGTTGCTGCTGGAGGTGAATAATAGGACTATTTGAATCTTGTTCCTTCATGGCTGCAAAGGTAGTCATTCTTCGCTTTCAATGGAAAAAATGCTTTGTTTAGTTAAACTATTCCGCCATCTGCGGGAAATCTTCACCCGATTGTCTGGCATGGTTCGTATTGTAGGTAAGGAACGGTAAGAATTAAAGTTGCATCTTTTAAATCGTTCCCTCACGGAGAAAAAATCGTTCCATCATGGTGGAACGATTTTTTCTCCGTGAGGGAACGATATTTACTCCATGAAGGAACGATTTGATTTTCCTATCCCTGCTGCTAAATCTTCTTAGGAAAAAACGTCGGTTTTTGCATGAAAAAACAATTTTATCCGGAGAAAACGATTTGTTTGTTATGAGTTTTCTTTATCTTTGCTTCATATAAATAAAGAACTATGAATCAGGAAACTTTTCAGATATTTCTGTGGGTAATGAGTGCTGTGGCATCGGTTGTTTTTATTGCACTCTATTTTGTCGAAGCGGGCTATGGCATGTTTCGTACCGCTTCGTGGGGAATCTCCATCAATAATAAACTGGCGTGGGCGCTTATGGAAGCGCCGGTATTCGTCGTCATGTTTGGACTGTGGGGAAAGAGTGGAGCAGGATTTGCCATGCCGGCATATTCCTTCTTCCTGCTGTTTCAGTTGCACTATCTTCAGCGGGCCTTTATTTTCCCGTTCTTGATGAAAGGTAAAAGCCGGATGCCGGTAGCGATTATGGCGATGGGAATCGTCTTCAACCTTTTGAACGGGATGATGCAGGCGGGCGGTTTGTTCTATTTCGCTCCCGAAGGCTTGTATGCCGACGACTGGGCCTATTTGCTGAAACCTCATGCCTTGTTGGGAATCGTTCTGTTTTTTGCAGGTATGGTTATTAATTTGCATTCCGACTATGTGATACGTCATCTGCGTAAGCCGGGTGATACGAAGCACTATCTTCCCGAAAAAGGACTCTACCGATATGTCACTTCTGCCAATTACTTCGGTGAACTGGTGGAATGGACGGGGTTTGCCATACTCACAGCCTCTTCCGCTGCCTGGGTGTTCGTCTGGTGGACGTTTGCCAACCTTGTTCCCCGTGCCGATGCCATTCACCGCCGTTATCGGGAAGAGTTTGGTGACGAGGCGGTAGGAAAACGCAAACGCATCATCCCCTTCCTCTATTAAATGAACAATTTATAACTCATAACTCATAACGATGGAATCCAAGTTATTCACCCCCGTCACTTTCGGACCGCTGACCTTGCGCAACCGTACTATCCGTTCGGCTGCTTTCGAGAGCATGTGTCCTGGAAACGCTCCGTCGGACATGTTGCTCGACTATCATCGGTCGGTAGCGGCGGGAGGTATAGGTATGACTACTGTGGCCTATGCGGCAGTTACCCGGAGCGGCTTGTCTTTTGACCGCCAGTTGTGGATGCGTCCTGAGATTATCCCCGGACTCCGTAGGCTGACTGATGCCATACATGCGGAGGGAGCTGCGGCAGGCATCCAGTTGGGACACTGTGGCAACATGTCCCATAAAAGCATTTGCGGTTGTATGCCCGTCGGCGCATCTTCCGGTTTCAATCTTTATTCTCCTACTTTTGTGCGCGGACTTCGTGCCGATGAGCTGCCGGAGATGGCGCGTGCTTATGGACGTTCGGTGAATTTGGCACGGGAGGCCGGATTTGATTCTGTAGAGATTCATGCAGGGCATGGCTATCTCATCAGCCAGTTCTTGTCCCCGTCCACCAACCATCGGAAAGACGAGTTCGGAGGCTCGTTGCAGAACCGTATGCGGTTTATGGACATGGTGATGGAAGAAGTGATGAAGGCTGCCGGCAGTGATATGGCTGTGCTGGTGAAGATGAACATGCGCGACGGTTTCCGTGGAGGGATGGAGCCGGACGAGACGATGCAGGTGGCCCGAAGGCTGGAGCAGTCGGGAGCGCATGCGCTGGTCTTGAGCGGTGGGTTCGTCAGTAGGGCGCCGATGTATGTCATGCGGGGCGAAATGCCTATCCGCAGCATGACGCATTACATGACCTGCTGGTGGTTGAAATACGGTGTACGCATGGTAGGAAAATGGATGATACCGAGCGTACCGTTTAAGGAAGCCTATTTTCTGGAGGATGCCTTGAAATTCCGTGCCGCCTTGAAGATGCCGTTGGTTTATGTGGGCGGCCTGGTTTCCAGAGGCAAGATAGATGAGGTGCTGGATGATGGCTTCGAGGCTGTACAAATGGCGCGTGCTCTGCTCAATGAGCCGGGCTTCGTCAACCGTATGCGTGCCGAAGAGAATGCACGTTGCAACTGCCGGCATAGTAATTATTGCATTGCCCGGATGTATTCCGTCGAGATGGCATGTCATCAGCATTTGAAGGAGGAGCTTCCGCCCTGCCTGAAAAGGGAGATAGAGAGAATCGAAGCCAAAGGCTGATTTTCAGTTATTAATTTTCAATTTTTAATTATTAGAATGAATTTAGCTGTTATAACCGGAGCAGACGGTGGCATGGGCATGGAAATCACCCGCGCAGTGGCAACTGCCGGCTATCAGGTCATCATGGCATGCCGTGACCCCCAGACTGCCGAACCCAAGCGGCAACTGCTGATGCGTGAAACCGGTAATCCGCGTATTGAGACTGCTTCCGTTGATTTGGCATCTCTGGCTTCAGTGGCTGCATTTGCAGAGCATCTGTTGAAGCGGGGGGAGCCGTTGGCGTTGCTGATGAATAATGCCGGAACCATGGAAACGGAACGCCGCATTACCGAAGACGGACTGGAACGGACGGTGAGTGTCAATTATGTAGGGCCTTATCTGCTTACCCGCAAGCTGCTGCCATTGATGGGCGAGGGGAGCCGTATTGTTAATATGGTATCTTGTACGTATGCCATCGGTCGTCTTGACTTTCCGGATTTTTTCCTCCGGGGGAGAAAGGGTGACTTTTGGCGCATTCCTATATATAGCAACACGAAGCTGGCATTGACTTTGTTCACCATCGACTTGGCCAGTCGCGTCAAGCACAAAGGTATTGTTGTGAATGCGGCTGACCCGGGGATTGTGTCTACCAATATCATCACTATGCATATGTGGTTTGATCCGCTGACGGATATACTTTTCAGACCTTTTATCCGTACTCCCCGCAAGGGAGCTGCAACGGCTGTCGGCTTATTGCTGGACGAGGATGCCGGTAGGCGTACGGGTACATTGAATGCCAGTTGCCGTCCCAAGTCTCTTTCGGAGAAGTACACCCGGCATGTGCAGATGGAAGAACTGTGGAAGAGAACGGAAAATATAGTGAAGAAATGGTTGTAAAAAACAGAGAAGGCGCATATGTCGGAATATGGCGTCTTCTCTATTTATGGAGTAGCTGAACTGGCTGTCATCAGATAGACAGTTCTCTCAATACATTTACAAGATCTTTTTTTATGGGTTTGTCGTTTTTGATGGCTTTCGTGAAAGGAACGTATACCACTTCGTCGTGGTCAATGCCTATCATGACATTACGCTGACCTTCCATGATGGCGTCGATGGCGGCAGCACCCAGACGGCTGGCAAGGATACGGTCGTGCGCCGTAGGGCTGCCACCGCGTTGCAGGTGACCGAGGATGGTTACGCGTACGTCGTATTGGGGATATTCGTTCTTTACACGCTCTGCGTAGTGCATTGCACCGCCGGTCAGTTCACTCTCGGCTACCAGTACGATACTGCTGTTCTTGGATTTCCGGAAACCGTTCTTGATGAATTCTTCCAGTTGGTCTACTTCCGTGCTGAATTCCGGGATGATGGCTGCTTCCGCTCCAGAGGCGATGGCGCCGTTCAGAGCAAGGAAGCCGGCATCGCGTCCCATGACTTCTACGAAAAACAAGCGCTCATGGGAAGTGGCTGTATCACGGATTTTGTCCACGGCATCCAGTATAGTGTTCAGCGCGGTGTCGTAGCCGATAGTGGTATCTGTTCCATAAAGGTCGTTGTCAATGGTGCCCGGCAACCCGATACAAGGCACGTCAAACTCTTGTGCAAAAACACGTGCACCTGTCAACGAACCGTCTCCTCCGATGACTACCAATGCGTCAATGCCTTCTTTCTTCATATTGTCGTAGGCAATCTGACGACCTTCAGGAGTCGTGAACTCTTTGCAGCGAGCTGTCTTCAGGATAGTACCGCCCAATTGGATGATGTTACTGACATTTTGGCTTTTGAATTCTTTGATTTCACCGGTTACCAGACCTTTGTAACCTCTATATATACCTTTAACTGAAAGTCCGTTGTAAATAGCCGAACGCGTCACGGCACGTATGGCTGCGTTCATTCCCGGAGCATCACCTCCTGATGTCAAGATACCAATGCACTTAACTGTTCCCATAACAATCTTTTGTTTAGTATTAATAATCATGATGGAAAATAGATTTGAACTATTTTTCATGCTGCAAAGATACGAAAAAGCTGAGGCTGTGACTAATAAATTACGTTAATTTGCTGTTCCAAAAGGATGATAAACTGTTATTTAAGTTTGGACTTTATGGCTTTTGAAATTTCTTCCATCAGCCATTTGGGGGTGGAAGTGGCTCCGCAGACACCTATAGAGCTTGCATTTGCCAGCAAAGAGCTGTCTATCTCTTCGGCGCTGTCTATCAAGTGTGAGTTGGCGTTGACTTTTTTGCACTCGCTGAACAACATCTTGCCGTTGGAACTTTTTTTACCGCTGACAAAGAATATTAAATCATGGGAAGCGGCAAATTTTCGGATATTGGGAATCCGGTTTGCTACTTGTCGGCAGATAGTGTCGTATGATTCAAAAGTAACTTCCGGAGAGATATGCCTTTCTATGTATTTCACAATGTTTTGAAACCCGTCCAGAGACTTTGTGGTCTGGGAATAAAGACGAATGTCTTTGCTGAAATCCAGTTTCCTTGCCTCTTCCTGCTTTTCGACGACGATGGCTTTTCCCGTAGTTTGCCCTACCAGTCCCAGTACTTCGGCGTGTCCGTTTTTGCCATAGATGACAATTTGTTTGTCTCGGCTGTCTTCTCGAACATACTCTTGCTTTATCTTCTTTTGCAAGCGGAGTACGACCGGACAGGTTGCGTCAATGATTTCTATATTGTTACGACGGGCAATGTCGTAGGTTTCCGGGGGCTCTCCATGGGCACGTAGCAATACCTTGGCGTTATGGAGTTGGTTGAATTCCTCATGGTTGATGGTAATCAGCCCCATTGTTTTCAGGCGTTCCACTTCACGGCTGTTGTGCACGATGTCTCCCAGACAATAGAGGGTTTCTCCTTTCGCCAGTTCCTCTTCTGCCTTGTTTATTGCGGTGACAACTCCGAAACAAAAGCCGGATTCTTCGTCTATTTCTACTTTTGCCATGTCCGGTTCAGTTCTTCTCCTTTATAACCCGTTCGAATTGTTCGGCCAGCCATTCTTTTTGTTGGGAAATGGTCAGGTCGCTGTTGTCCAGCAATAAAGCGTCAGAAGCCTTACGTAGCGGACTTACTTCCCGGTTTTGGTCAATATAGTCCCGTTGTTTCACATTTTCCAGAATTTCGTCAAAGCTGGCTTCTTCTCCTTTGGCCTTCAGTTCGTCATAGCGGCGTTGTGCCCGTATCTCGGGGGTGGCGGTTACAAAAATTTTCAGCTCGGCATCCGGGAAAACGGTAGTGCCGATGTCTCGCCCGTCCATAACGATACCCTTGGCCTTGCCCATCTCTTGTTGCTGTGTCACCATGGCTTCGCGTACGAAATCCAATGTCGCGATGGGACTGACACATGAAGACACTTCCATGGTACGGATTTTGTTTTCTACATTTACGCCGTTCAGGTAGGTGTCCGGGCGTCCGGTTTCGGGATTCAGGCGGAAAGAAATATGTATATCCTTTATTAGGTTTTTCAGTTTTTCGGTATCTATGCGGTCATTCTGGAAAATGCCATTCTCTATACTATATAATGTTACTGCCCGATACATGGCACCGCTGTCTATGTATATGTAGCCGATTTCGCGGGCGAGGTCTTTGGCCATAGTGCTTTTTCCGCAAGAGGAAAAGCCGTCGATTGCTATTGTTATCTTTTTCATGACTTTTATACTATAGTTTTATATAGGTATGACACTTGAAAAACAGAAAATTTCAATATTTCATCTAAAATTCTTGCCAAAGATACGGTATTTTTAAAATATCTCGTTACATTTGTGGCACAAAAGCGCATGAAGGCTTTTGAAGGATTAAAAAAAATGAAAATGAAGCGTCTGTTGTGTAAAAAAAAGCAGCAGAGCATGTACATTATTGGGAAAAGTACTATATTTGCCCCAAACCCAAATGAGAAACACTAAAATTATATTATAATTATGGAAATTAAGAAATCACCTAAGGCAGACTTGGAGAGTAAGAAGTCGACTTGGCTGCTTGTCGGTTACGTAATCGTGCTCGCTTTCATGTTTGTTGCGTTCGAGTGGACAAAGCGTGACATCAAGATTGACACGAGTCAGGCTATTACCGACTTAGTATTTGAAGAGGAAATCATTCCTATTACCGAACAGCCGGAGCAGGTCACTCCTCCGCCTCCCGAAGCTCCTGCAATTGCAGAAACGTTGACTATCGTTGAGGACGATGCCGACGTGGAAGAAACCGCCATCGTATCTTCTGAAGAATTGAATCAGGCTGTGGAAATCAAATATGTTCCCGTAGCAGTGGAAGAAGAAGAGCCGGAAGAACAGACTATTTTCGAGGTGGTAGAACAGATGCCTGAATTCCCGAATGGTGGTCTGGCTGGTTTGATGCAGTATCTGAGCAAGAACATTAAATATCCTACTATTGCACAGGAAAACGGAACTCAAGGCCGTGTAACTGTACAGTTCGTGGTTAATAAGGACGGTAGTATCGTAGATGCTAAAGTTCTGAGAGGTGTTGACCCGTATCTGGACAAAGAAGCTGTCCGCGTGATTATGGGTATGCCGAAGTGGAAACCCGGTATGCAGCGTGGTAAACCTGTTCGCGTTAAGTATACCGTGCCTGTAATGTTTAGATTGCAGTAATAAAATATCTATAAGTGGAGAGAGGCTGCCGGAATGCAGCCTCTTTTCATTATCCGCTATTTCTTAAATTCTGAAAATGCCATGTTTACAGCCTCCGAGCTTTTAGAAAGAATAAATTCTCATATTGCAGAATTGCAGTTTGTCCGTACTCCTCAAGGTTTATATGCTCCCGTGACCTATGTGTTGTCCATGGGTGGCAAAAGAATCCGTCCGGTTTTGATGTTGATGGCCTACAATTTGTATCGGGAGGATATTACTCGTGTTTTAAATCCTGCAACGGCGATTGAAGTGTATCATAATTATACTCTTTTGCATGACGACTTGATGGATCGTGCAGACCTTCGCCGTGGTAAGGTGACAGTGCATAAGGTTTGGAATGACAATGCTGCCATCCTTTCGGGGGATGCAATGCTTGTATTGGCTTATCAGTTTATGGCTCAATGTCCGGTTGAACACTTGAAAGAGGTGATGGATATCTTTAGCCTGACTGCACTGGAAATCTGTGAAGGACAGCAGCTGGATATGGAGTTTGAACATCGGAATGATGTGAAGACAGAGGAATATTTGGAAATGATTCGTCTGAAAACTTCGGTATTGTTGGCTGCAAGTCTGAAGATTGGAGCTCTTTTGGGAGGGGCTTCTTCTGAAGATGCGGAGCGGTTGTATGATTTCGGTATGAATTTGGGTGTCGCTTTTCAGTTGAAAGATGATTTCTTGGATGTTTATGGCGATGCTGCCGTCTTTGGAAAGAATATAGGAGGTGATATTTTGTGCGATAAAAAGACCTATATGCTGATAAAGGCTTTTGAACATGCAGATGCGGGGCAGTTGGATTGCTTGAATGCTTGGGTGGGTGCTGTTTCATTCAATCCGGAGGAGAAGATTGCTGCGGTAACGGAACTGTATGACCGGATTGGTGTCAAGGAACTATGTGAAAAGAAAATGGAAGAGTACAGTGAACGCGCAATGGAAAGTCTGTTGGCTGTGAAGGTGGCGGATGAAAAGAAGGAAGAATTGAAGAACCTGATGGTTAACCTGATGCATCGGGAAGTATAACTTTTAATTCGGGAGAAAATGCCTTATAGAAGATTGCCTAATACGGATCAAGCAAGAATACGGGCACTGAAAGCAGTGGTTGTCAAGGGCGATATATGTAATGTGTATGATTTGGCCGTATCTTTGAAGGCGTTGACTGATGCACGGAATTTTCTTCCAAAGTTTGAAGCTGCGCAAGCTTATTATACCGAATGCTTTGAACGGCAGGCGCGAGCGGGACGTAAGCATCAAGCTAATGTGAAGACTGCCCGTCTGTATATCTCTCATTTTATCCAGGTGTTGAATTTAGCTGTCATCCGTTCTGAAGTGCGCATTGCCCATAAGGAATATTACGGTTTGGATGTAGGCAACAATAATGTGCCCGATTTAGCGACAGAGTCTGCTTTGGCAGAGTGGGGGCGTAAAGTCGTGGATGGGGAGAACAAGCGTATATCCCAGGGGGGGACTCCCATTTATAACCCTACGATTGCGAAAGTGAGGGTGCATTATGATATTTTTATGGATAGTTATGAGAAGCAAAAGAATCTTCAATCTTTAACAGCCCGTAGTTTGGAGGCCTTGGCTTCAATGCGTGCAGAGGCCGATGGATTGATTCTTGATATATGGAACCAAATTGAAAAGAGATTTGAGGAAGTCACTCCCAATGAGAAGCGTTTGGATTTATGCCGTGATTATGGAATAATCTATTATTACCGTACCGGTGAAAAACGTAAAGATTCAGTTGAAGAATGAGATTGATTGATTCACATTCCCACCTTTTTTTAGAAGAGTTTGCAGAGGATTTGCCACAAGTAATGAACCGTGCCCGTGAAGCAGGAGTCACACATGTCTTCATGCCCAATATCGACAGTACCACCATCGAGCCTATGCTTCGGGTGTGTCGTGAATATAAAGGATATTGTTATCCAATGATTGGACTACATCCTACATCTGTGGATGCAAGTTATGAAAAGGAGTTGGAAACAGTAGCCCGGGAACTGGCCTCGCCAAACGAATTTGTTGCGGTTGGCGAGATTGGAATGGACTTGTATTGGGATAAGACTTTCCTGAAAGAGCAGCAAAGGGCGTTTGACAGGCAGATTGAGTGGGCTTTGGAATACGATTTACCGGTAGTGCTCCATTGCCGGGAAGCGTTCGACCATATATATAATGTGTTGAGTCCCTATCGGCAGACTCCTTTGAAAGGTATCTTACATAGTTTTACGGGGACGTCAGAGGAGGCTCTCAGGATAATGGAATTTGCAGATTTTATGATAGGAATAAACGGTGTGGTCACTTTCAAGAAATCAACTTTACCCGAAGTCTTAAAGAATATTCCTTTGGAACGTATCGTGCTGGAAACCGATTCTCCTTATCTGACTCCGGTTCCTAATCGGGGTAAAAGGAATGAGAGTGCATATGTTAAGGATACTTTGATAAAAGTAGCCGGAATTTATGGGAAGTCTCCTGAAAAGGTGGCTCAGATAACTTCTGATAACGCTTTAAAAGTGTTCGGAATGCTCAAATAAGCTCTTTGAGATTTTAAAGTTTATTAATTTTGAGATTTTATTTAATATAAAATGGGTCGAATGAAGCAGAACAACAAAAAAAAGAATACATTTGTAGCTGAAAACGCTTGTGGTTCGCATTTTTTTTGTAATTTGCACCCGATTTCGGAAAAGGCGTTTATTGGAGAGATGCTCGAGTGGTTGAAGAGGCACGCCTGGAAAGCGTGTATACCCCTAAAGGGTATCCGGGGTTCGAATCCCCGTCTCTCCGCAGTGGAATAAAATGAAGATAAAACAACAAATTATAATAAATAAATTAATTAATTAATCTTAAAAATTAGACACACAATGAAAAAGTTATTTGCAATTGTTGCTGTGATGGGAGCCTTGACATTTGGCTCAACTCAACTTGCTCAGGCTCAAGATGCTCCTGCGGCTGAACAAACAGAACAAGTGGCTTCTGCAGCCGATGCTGCTTCTCCTGCTGTAGCAGAAGTTGAAGGTGGTATTCACAAGGAATTGAAAACAAAGTTTATTGAAGGTACCGCATCTTTCATGAGTTTGGTAGCTATCGCTTTGGTTATCGGTCTTGCTTTCTGTATTGAACGTATCATCTATTTGAGTTTAGCTGAAATTAATACAAAGAAATTTATGGCTGCTATCGAAGCTGCTTTGGAAAAAGGTGACGTTGAAGCTGCTAAAGACATCGCACGTAACACAAGGGGTCCTATCGCTTCTATCTACTATCAAGGCTTGATGAGAATTGATCAAGGCATCGATGTGGTAGAAAAGTCTGTAGTATCTTATGGTGGCGTACAAGCTGGGTACTTGGAAAAAGGTTGCTCTTGGATTA
This sequence comes from Bacteroides muris (ex Fokt et al. 2023), assembly GCF_024704895.1. Taxonomy (NCBI): domain Bacteria; kingdom Pseudomonadati; phylum Bacteroidota; class Bacteroidia; order Bacteroidales; family Bacteroidaceae; genus Bacteroides; species Bacteroides muris (ex Fokt et al. 2023). The sequence goes on from NZ_JAMZEE010000009.1 coordinate 96,661, forward strand.
CATTGTTTATCGCTATGTCTCCGTCTTTGGGATTTATGGGTACTGTAATCGGTATGGTGCAGGCATTTGATAAGATTCAACAAGTAGGTGATATCTCTCCGACGGTTGTTGCTGGTGGTATGAAGGTTGCCTTGATTACTACTATCTTCGGTTTGATTGCTGCTTTGGTTCTGCAGGTATTCTACAACTATATCCTTTCTAAGATTGAAGCTTTGACAAGCGAAATGGAAGATTCTTCTATCACCCTGTTGGATATGGTTATCAAATATGATTTGAAATACAAAAAATAATTAAGATGGCTAAGTTATCATATAAAATTTCATACTACATACTGTATGCCATGTTTGCTGTCATTTTGGTGGTAATTGGCTTGTTCTTCTTCGGTGGAGACGCTCAAGGCGATGCAGTAGTAATGGGGGTAGACCCAGAAATGTGGCAGCCGGCTTATACGGACGCATTGTTGTACTTGACTTATGCGCTCTTTGCTATTGTTTCAGTAGCAGCTGTTGTTAGCTTCTTCCATTTCTTGGTTAGTAACCCGAAAGCTTCTATGGGTTCTCTCTATGTGTTGGCTGGTTCACTCATTGTTCTCGGCATTACATGGTGTATGGGTAGCCCCGAAAAGTTGGAAATCATTAGCTATGGTGGTACAGATAACGTAGGTTTTTGGGCCCAGGCTACTGATATGTTCTTGTATTCTCTTTATACACTCTTTGTATTGGCTATCATTTGCATGCTATTGGGTGGTATTAAAAAGAAATTGTCATAATAGTTAACATAAGAGGATTCTTTTGGGAATCTTTGATAAAAGAAAAGAATAATGGCAAAAAAGAAAAGAGAAGTTCCCGAAGTCAACTCCAGTTCTACGGCGGACATTGCATTCTTGCTGCTCATCTTCTTCTTGATTACAACTTCTATGGACACAGACCGTGGTTTGGCAAGACGTTTGCCGCCTCCGCCGGAAAAAGACCAACAGGTAGATGATCAGAAGAAAAAAGAACGCAATGTATTGCAGGTCTTCTTGAATATGAACGACCAGTTGATGTGTGGTAACGATTATATTAATGTAGAGCAATTGCGTGCGAAAGCAAAAGAATTCATTGCCAATCCGTATAACGATGAAGCCAAACCCGAGAAGATGGCTAAGAATGTACAGTTCTTTGGTACGGTTCAGGTAACGGAAAATCATGTGGTTTCTTTGCGTTGTGACCGCACCTCTTCATACAAGGCATATATGGCCGTTCAAAATGAGTTGGTGGCAGCATATAATGAGTTGCGTGATGAATTGGCTCAGGAAAAGTGGCAGAAGAATTATGCAGACTTGGATGTAGAACAGCAGGATGCAATTCGTGAAATTTATCCTCAGAGAATTTCTGAGGCTGAACCTAAAAAGTACGGAGAAAAGAAGTAATGGGAAAATTTAATAAGACTGGTAAACGTGGCATGCCTGCGTTGAACACTTCTTCTCTGCCTGACCTTATCTTCACCTTGTTGTTCTTCTTTATGATTGTAACAACGATGCGTGAGGTAACATTGAAGGTTGAGTTTAAGGTTCCGCAAGCCACTGAATTGGAAAAACTTGAAAAGAAGTCTTTGGTTACGTTTATCTATGTAGGAAAACCTACTGCTGAGTTTCGTAAGAAATTAGGTAACGAAAGCCGTATTCAGTTGAACGACAGCTATGCTGAGGTGGCTGATATTCAGGATTACGTTATTGGTGAACGTGCTAGTATGAAGGAAGAAGATCAACCGCAGATGACTGTGTCGTTGAAGGTTGACCAAGATACAAAAATGGGTATCGTGACAGATATCAAAGAGGCACTTCGTCAAGCTTATGCGTTGAAAATTAACTACTCTGCGCAACCGCGTCAGTAAGAAGTTGATTAAATGAATATGATAAAGGTCGTTTCGATGAATGAAACGACCTTTATTGTTTTCAGTATATAAGTCTTTAAAATTATAACTGTTTAGAGAAACTTGAAGTTTAAGAGTGAAACTTTATACGAAAGCTTTTCTGATTGTTGTTGCAGGGTATGATAGCAAAAATTGAATAAGCCTGCATATAAGATTACAAATCTGCAAGCAGCGTTTTGGACAGTAGTTGAATTGTTATTTCACATTATATACTTCTCGATAAATACATTCTTTCACAGAATCAAAATCCTTTTCGCATTCCAGGTTTCCATAAGCCATGAGGAGCATGGGAAGATAGTTGTCTCCTACTTTATATGGTGGCTGTTGGTAGGGCTTTTCCCATAAAGAGAATCCTTGCCGTTGATAGAAGTTGATGCGGCGTTGTGCCATCTCTTCCTCAGGTATTTCCACTTCCAGGATAATGGGGTGTTTTAAAAGTTGACACAAATGGTTTAGTACGCTTTTTCCGTGCCCACCGTTACGTAGTGTAGGAGCAATAGCAAAATGCTCTATATAATGGAAATGTCCGAAATCCCAATAAGTAATGAGACCTACCGGCATGTTGTTATGAAAGATAATATTGTTATAGAAGTGCGTTTTGGTATCCGTATACTTGCGCAGTTCTTCCAGTTCCCGATATTCTTTCGAGGGGAACGATTGAATCATTAATTCCTCCATGTAGCTGTATAGGTCTGTGTCAACTGTAGTAATGCGTTGAAGCTTAATCATGATTTTTTTAAGTTTAGTTTGTTTCTATTCTGTGTAAAATTCAATGACGCGGCGGATGGCCCGTTCGCAGACAGGGCAGAAAGTAGGGTATTCATTGGTACGCATACGGCAATTATCTGCCGGACGGTATATGCCTTTGGCAGAATAACCTGCTCCTTCGTATACGCCTACGCGGTATGTTTTACTTTCAGAGGTGGGAGTGGGAACGGGAGTTTTTTGTGCGAGCATATCTTCCCATTTGGAACTGAAATCGATTCTTGTGCTGATATTCTGTTCCCAAGGTTCTACATCTAAAGGATAGGTGTCTGTCATCACATCATCGTCATAGAAGTATTCATCAGCCAGTCCTCCAAAGCTATGTCCGAACTCATGCACCACAACGGGGCGGAACATGGGATGATGGGCGGTGGTAAGAGTATAGGAATTATAGATTCCGCCACCACCGTATTCTTCCGTATTGGCAAGGATGATGATATGTTCGTATGGTATTCCCGCCAGGGCATCGTGTATGGATTTCACACGTGAGGTCGTCAGATACCGGTCTGAATAGAACGTGCTGAAGTGAGAGTTGAATGCTGTCCGTTTCCATTCTCTGAGGCGTGGTACGCTCACTCCACTGTCTTCTGAGGGGCTGGCTACGGCTACGATATTGAAACGCTTCTTCATGGACCGGAAGGGTTCGTGGGCAAACAGGCTTTCGCAGGCAATGGCGGCGTCTTCGTAGAACACAGACATTTCTTCGGGTGTATACCCTTCTGCAAGGATGGCGACATCGATGCATTTATCCGTATTGCCGCTTTGCAGCAGATATTTGTGTGGCGTGATGTGGGCAGTTCCTTTCTGATGTATCAGAATATCGTCGGGATTGACTGTATGCTTCATGCTTGCCCGTACATTTCTACGTGGGTCAAAAAGAGTTATTTCTATTTCTGCAGGACGCAGGGGATGGGGAAGGAGAAAGGTGTTTTCGAGTCCTTTGGTCACGGCTTTGGCCTCCTCTGTTTCCAGCCACTCCTGGAAGAGTGAAGAAAAGGATGTCTTGTAGATTACGTTGCCATTGGCTGCATCTCGCATAATGATTTGCCCGTTTCCTTGCAGGGGGAGTTCAGACAAATGATGTTTTCTCCCTGCCCAAGAGGGGAGACAAGACAAACCATCCAGGCATATTTCTTGTTTGGCTGCATTTCCGGTAAAGATATAGTCGACACGTAGGGTCTTATCCGCAAAATAATCGGCAAAGCGTTGAGCATGCAAGGATATTGTCGCCATCAGGCATAATAGGAATAAGGAATACTTTTTCATAACGGTTCATTATTATTGATGAGACAAAGATAATATCTTTAAAGCTCATCTGCAATTTTCCAGTCGTGCGAGATGGAATTTTGCATATGCATTTTAAAAGGTCTGATATGTGGCATTATTCTTTTTTTGCAAGAAAAGTTATAAGCCGTATTTTTTATTGGCGAAAAAATATCTAACTTTGCATGTTGCCGTATAGGTATGCGGGAGATATAGTAATTTATTAATCATTAGAATTTGAAATGGGACATCATCAATTGGATACTTTAGACGAACAGATTTTAAAACTTATAGCCGATAATGCACGCATTCCTTTTCTTGAAGTGGCCAGGGCTTGTAATGTATCGGGTGCAGCCATCCATCAGCGCATTCAAAAGCTGACAAACTTAGGTATATTGAAAGGTTCTGAATATGTGATTGATCCGGAGAAGATAGGATACGAAACATGTGCCTATATCGGTATCTATCTAAAGGATCCTGCTTCTTTTGATGCTGTGACGAGAGCATTGGAAGCTATCCCTGAGATTGTGGAATGCCATTTTACGACGGGCAAGTATGATATGTTCATAAAGCTTTATGCCCGCAACAACCATCATTTGCTGAGCATCATACATGATAAGTTGCAGCCGCTGGGATTGGCGCGTACGGAAACCTTGATTTCTTTCCACGAAGCCATCAAGCGGCAGATGCCTATAACGGTAGAAGAAGAGGAAGATTAATTCTACCGGCGGATATAATCGACGAATGCATAAGGGCAGGGATGCTTCTCATCTACGGGATGGGACTCCCTGCTTTTTTCTTGCCATATAGTCGGATTGACTTCGGGAAAGTGGGCGTCTACCTGAGGAGCTTCTGCATCTACTTCAGTCAGGTAGAGGGCATCTGCAAAGGGGAGTGCCTGGCGATAAACGCTTGCACCGCCGATGATGTAGACGTGTTCGTCGGGCCGGCAACTGTTCAGTGCTTCTTCCAGTGAGGAGAAAACTTCTGCACCGGGACAGACCAAATCTTTTTGAGTGGACAGAACAACGTTGCGGCGGTTGGGAAGCGAGCCTTTGGGGAGAGATTCAAAGGTTTTTCGGCCCATGATGATGGTATTTCCTGTGGTGAGGGCTTTAAAACGCTTCAAATCATTGGGAAGCCAGAATAGCAACCGGTTCTGATAACCGATGCCTCTCTTTCTATCTACTGCGGCAATAATATTAATCATATCTCTGTAGAATTCCTTTCTCTTTCTATCTTGTTATAGGATTTATACTGATACTTTCCCTGCAATATGCGGATGCGGGTTATAGTTGACCAGCTTGAAATCCTCGAAATTGAAGTCGAAGATGTCTTTCACATCCGGATTAATTCTCATCTGCGGCAAATCCCGCGGTTCACGAGATAGTTGTAGCTTTACCTGTTCCAAATGGTTCAGATAGATGTGGGCGTCTCCTAAAGTATGGATGAAATCTCCGGCTTTCAGTCCGGTGACTTGTGCCATCATTTGCAGGAGCAGGGCATAGGAGGCAATGTTGAAAGGCACTCCTAAGAAAATGTCCGCACTACGCTGGTACAGTTGCAGGCTCAGTTTTCCATTGGCTACATAGAACTGGAAGAAGGCATGGCAGGGAGGGAGGTTCATATTGTTCAAATCGCCTACATTCCATGCACTGACAATAATCCGGCGTGAGTCGGGATGATGCTTGATTGTTTCGACCGCTTCACTGATTTGGTCGATGAATCCCCCTTTATAGTCCGGCCAAGAGCGCCATTGATACCCGTAGATATGTCCCAGGTCGCCGTTTTCGTCTGCCCATTCGTTCCAGATACGTACGCCGTTGTCTTGAAGATATTTCACATTGGTGTTTCCTTGGAGGAACCATAGCAGTTCGTATATGATTGATTTCAGATGTAGCTTCTTGGTAGTAAGGCAGGGGAAGCCTTCGTCTATGTTGAAACGCATTTGGTGTCCGAATACGCTGATGGTGCCGGTACCCGTACGGTCGCTTTTCTCTACGCCTTCGGTCAGTACGCGGTTCAGCAGGTCTAAATATTGTTTCATGATGTTGTTCTGTTTTTATCCCAACGCAAAGGTAGGGGAATTAATCAAAGATTAATAATTAATAATTAGAAATTAGAGGAAGGGGGTCATCAAGTTTCCCACCCAGCCTACAAATTTCTTCCATCCGGAACGTTTTTTCCAGACTTCGGGAGTGAGTAGCGTACTGTTTTGCACGTCCCGTTCGAACATGGCATTCAGCTCATTGGTGGTCTTGGGGTCGAAGATGAAAGCGTTTGTCTCGTAGTCATAGCGCAGGCTGCGGCTATTAAGATTGGCAGTACCCACCGTGCAGAAAGTGCTGTCTACCATCATTATCTTGGAATGGTGGAAGCCGCCGTTGAAGAGATATATCTTGGCTCCTTTCTTCATCAGCTTGTGTGCTATGTAGAATGAGGCATCCGGCGTGAAGGCTATGTCGGACACGGCAGGTATCATGATTTCCACTTCAGTACCTTTTTTCAGTGCGTTCTTGATTGCTTTGCGGATTGATTTGGTCGGAACGAAATAAGGATTCACGATTCGGATACTCTTCTGTGCGGCTTGTATGGAAGCTGCGTATGCATGGCTGATGGAACGTGGTGTTTCGCGTGGCGTGCGGTCTACGATGGCTATTTCTTCGGCAATGCTGTCGGGCAGTTGCGGAATGTCCGGAAAATAGGCGGGACCTCCAACGTGTTCTCCCGTCTCCCGGTTCCACATGGTCAGGAAGATGCCCTGCAGATAGCGTACGGCATCTCCTTCAAGATGTATGTGCATATCGTGCCATTTACCGATTTTGGGTAATCCGTTGATGTAGTAGTCGGCGATATTCATGCCGCCGGTATAACCTATCTTGCCATCAATCACTACTATTTTCCGATGATCGCGGTGTATGGCATGATTCACCCAGGGAAAAGTGATAGGATCGAACTTGACGATTTCGATGCCTTGGGCGCAGATGAATTTCAGATGGCGTTCTTTCAATGGCTGGTTGTTGGACCAGTTGCCGAAAGCATCAAACATGGCGCGGACTTCAACCCCTTCCTTGACTTTCTCTGCCAGAAGGCTGAACAAGGCATTGGCTATGGAGTCGTTGCGGAAGTTGAAGTATTCCAGATGGATATGGTGCCGGGCATGGCGGATATTCTCGAAGAGGTCAACGAACTTGTCATGACCGGTCATCAGTAATTTCACTTCATTGTTATAAGTAACGGGAGCGCCCATTTCCTTCAAGTAATTCATGACAATGGAATCGCTTGTTGTTTGCGCTCCGATATTTACAATAGAAAAAACGAATAATATGATGAATGGTATCTTTCTCAAAACTTTCTCCTCTTATTTAGTTTTCCGAGCGAGCAAAGATACAACTTCTTGTTGATATATGTTTGTTCGTTTAAAAAAAATTAGTCCTTACCAATGGCTCTTTCATTTAACGAAAAAGCCGTGGCCCTTACCTTATTAGATAAGAGCCACTTTATTAGAAGAGCAGAGGTTGTCTTTCTCCGGGCATGGATATATATTTATGCCATAGATGCAATCTTGCGGTAACCGAAATAGAGCAATACCACTCCGGCAATGATTAACGATTTGGGGTCAAGTTCCGAAGCTCCGCTCCGGATGGCAGTATCGAAGGTTTCGCGCAAGGTGTCCAGTATCAGTTGCACTCCGTCGAGGACGACGAACAGCACGAGGGTCAGTGTAAAGCAGAATGTTGTCCATATCTGTGCCAAGTGACGGCTGCGGCCGGGCAGATGTCGTAGAACGCGGCGGCTGAATCCGTTATCGGCTATCTCCTGCCGGTGTTCGGCAAAGAATGAAGTCAGGAGTTTATCATCATTTTCCATCATAACCATTTTGTTTTAAGTAGGAAGCCATCTTGTCTTTCGCCCGCGAGAGGTGGCTTTTTACCGTTCCCGCCGGACATCCGGTGATACCTGCAATCTTTTCGATGCTTTGGTCTTCCAGGTAGAAGAGCGTGATGCAGGTGCGTTCCATTTCCCTCAGTGTGGCCAAGGCACGGTAAATGTCCATGTGCTGTCCCACGTCCTGCTGCAGTGTGCTGTATTGAGCGTCCACCCGGTACGTATCCAAATCGTCCGTTTCCTTCCGGCGGCGAATATAATCATAAAAAACATTATAAGCAATACGGTAAAGCCAGGTTGAGAAGCTGGACAGATTTTTGAACGAAGCGATGTTTGTATAGGCTTTGATAAATGTATCTTGTGCCAAGTCGTCACTCAATTCGCTGTCGCCGCAGGTCTGGTGCAGGAAGAATCGCCGCACGGGCGACTGGTATTTCCTAACCAACTGGTCGAAGGCCCTGGTGTTGTGAAACACCACGACCTGTGCGACTAACGAAATGTCCCCCATCTGGCTCATTCTTCCTCGTTGTCTTTTTTGGAGTAGCTGATTTCAGTGTTTCCCGCCTTCACGTTTCTTTTTCCGCTATTCTTGTCGTACTCTACATGGATGAAGGGACTGTTGTCTTTGCTCTGCTGGGTGTAGTAGATTACCAATTGTCCGAAACCGGTAAACATAATCAATAGGCCGATACATCCGAGACCGAATTCTCCGGTGATGGCCCAAAGGAAGATGAACAGGCCGATGCCGACGAATATGTTGTTGATGCCTTTGCTGCGGATGTCTGTTGCTGCAGCTTCTTTGAAGAAGTTTTCTGGTAGTTGCTGTCCGCTGGCCAGGGCTTGTTCCGCCAGGCGGTACTTGGCTTTCCGGTTTTTATAGCGGAAGAAGAATACTACGAATATGATGAACAGCGGCAGTCCGAATATAAAGACGATGGCTGTTACAGCAATCACGGTTTCCGAGGTCTTGCTTCCGAGGTCGAACCCGTTCCAGTCGATACCGTTGCTGTGGTGGGTTTTCCATTTTTCCGGGGTGTCGCTACTGTCGACACCGTTTTCATAAGTCATGACACTGAGTGTGTCTGTTATGGTTTCTCCATTGATGACAGTGTCTCTCAATTCGATGACTCTTTTCTTGTTTCCTTGGCCGTCGTTCTCTGTTACGGTTCTGTTTGCGCCTTGCACCAGTGTGCAGAACATCACGGCAAGCATTAATCCAAAAATGATACGTTTCATAATCTATGGTCTTTTTAATTTGTTTCTTTGTTGGTTAGACGTATCGTCACCTTTATAAAGTTGCAAAGAGAGTATCTTTTTTTCAGAAAACCGGAAATAAGGCGATATTTTTAATGAAAATGTCTTATTGTCTTTTATCTTTGCCCTCGCAAAAACAGTTCAGAGCATGGAATTACCCTCATCTTTCACCGATTATACACGCGCCCTCTTGGGTGTGGAAGAATATGAAAAGCTGGCTGCCGCCCTGGAAGGGGAGCAGCCGGTCAGTATACGACTGAATGAAGATAAGTTGTCCGAATCTTCATTCGGTCATTTTCGCTCCTCTCTTGAGCGTGTGCCTTGGTCTGCTGCCGGATACTATCTGGCCAGGCGGCTGACGTTCACTTTCGATCCGCTGTTTCATGCAGGCTGCTATTATGTACAGGAAGCTTCATCCATGTTTGTGGAGCAGGCTTTGCAGCGGTATGTTGGTCCGGAATCGGTGGTGATGCTCGACCTCTGTGCGGCTCCCGGCGGAAAATCCACGCATGCCCGTAGCGTATTGCCCGCAGGTAGTCTGTTGGTGGCCAATGAGGTAATCCGTAACCGCTCGCAGATATTGGCGGAGAATCTTACGAAGTGGGGGGATTCCGGTGTGGTGGTCACTAATAATGATCCGGCAGATTTTTCTTCGTTGACGGATTTCTTCGACGTTGTATTGACAGATGTCCCCTGTTCCGGTGAGGGGATGTTCCGTAAAGACCCCGTTGCGGTGAGTGAGTGGAGTGGGGAGAATGTGGAAATCTGCTGGCAGCGCCAGCGTCGCATCGTTACGGATATCTGGCCTTGCTTGAAGCCCGGAGGCATTCTCATCTACAGTACTTGTACTTATAATACAAAGGAAAACGAAGAGAACATCCGCTGGATACAGGATGAATTCGGGGCGGAGGTATTGCCGTTGGAAATTTCTACTGACTGGAATATTACGGGTAATCTATTGTCGGGAGAGGACTTTCCCGTCTATCGTTTCCTGCCCCATCGGACGAAAGGGGAAGGATTCTTTTTGGCAGTTCTCCGCAAACCGGGCGTGAGCGATGGGAATACCTGGGCCGGGCAGGTGAAATCCCGGGAAAAAGGAAGAAAACCCCAAGGAAAAGGAGCGAAAACTCTGGGTGTTTCCAAAGAACAGCTTTCGGCACTGCGTGAGTGGCTTGCGGCTCCGGACAATTATGAATTTATCGTCAATGACAACAACGTCAGCGCTTTCCCTAAAGCGTATCTCTCCGAACTGTCGGCTTTGCGTTCGTCACTCCGTATCGTGCAGGCTGGGGTGGATGTTGCCGAGTTGAAAGGAAAAGACTGGATGCCTGCTCATGGGCTCGCCATGAGTATAGCACTGAATCCGGATGCCTTTGCCCATGAAGAGATAGGCCGCGAGCAGGCTATCAGCTATCTGCGCAAGGAGGCTGTTGTCCTTTCGGAGACTGCTCCGCGCGGCATTGTCTTGCTCACCTACAAACAGATACCTCTAGGATTTGTCAAGAATATAGGTAACCGTGCCAATAATCTCTATCCTCAGGAATGGCGCATACGCAGCGGATATTTGCCGGAAGGGGTGCTGGAATTGGCAACGATAAACGGGTGAAATCAATCACGTCACTGCAAAGCTGTTGCAGTGCAACTGCAAATATATATGCAGTGCGACTGCAACACATATGCAGTGATGCTGCAACACATTTGCAGTGCGACTGCAAAAAATGTGCAGAGCTTTGCAGTATAGGACCCATCTGTGTTTTTTGTTTTCATTTAAGAACTTCGAACTGTTCTTTCCAGAGCTTGCAGTATAAACCGTCCTTCTGCGAAAGTTCCTCGTGTGTCCCTTCCTCTTTTACTTCACCATTGTGCAGCACAATAATCCGGTCGGCATGCTTCACGGTGCTCAGCCTATGGGCAATGACGATAACTGTCTTGCCTGCATCCTTCATCACCTGCATCACTATTTTCACCTGATTTTCGGCTATGTTGTCCAGCGAAGAGGTTGCTTCGTCCAGAATAATAATCTCCGGATTCTTGTACAAGGCACGTGCTATGGCAATCCGTTGCCGTTCGCCGCCTGAGAGGTTCACGCCGTGCTCACCAATTTGGGTCTGGTAGCCTTTGGGCTGGCGTTCGATGAACTCTTCCAGTCCGAGCATTTCCATCAAGGCCTTTATCCGTATCATCTTGGGATGCAGTTCGCCTACGGCAATGTTTTCGGCGATGGTTCCGGAGAAAAGCTCGATGTGCTGGGGCACGGTGCCGATGCGTTGGCGCAGGCTCCGGTTGTCTATTTCGGCGATGTCATGCTTGCCGATGCGGATATGTCCTCCTTGAATGGGGTAGATATGTTGCAGCAGTGACATCAGTGTGGTTTTTCCGGAACCGCTTTCACCCACGATGGCTGTCATCTTTCCCTTCTCTATCGTCAGGTTCAGTGCAGAGAAGATGTCCTTGCGCGAACCATACCTAAAGCAGACATTTTCAAAGCTGATGTCTCCTACCATCTTCTCGGTCAGTTCTATCTTCTGCTCCTCGTTCTGTTCGCATTCCAAGTCCATGATTTGGAAAAGGCGGTCGGCGGCAATCAGTGCGTCTTGTATGGTCTGGTTGGAAGAAATCAGTGAACCGATGGGCGATATGACGTATCCTACCAGCGAGTAGAATACCATCAGCGTGCCCGGCGTAAGCTCCTGGTCGATGACCAGCACACTGCCCAGCCACAGGATGGCGATTGTGATTCCGGTTGATACGAACTGTATGCCTCCTTGCGCCATGATGGAACCGTAGATGCTGCGGTAAGTGTTCTTCAGCAGATGTACGAAGCGCGTTTCCGTTTTCAGGTTGGCATATTCCTCGATGCCGAAACGCTTGATGGTGGAGATGGAGTTGAGAGATTCTACCAGTTGGGCCTCCAGGTCGGCACTGCTCTCCATGATGTGGCGCTGGTATTTGCGGTTCAGCTTGTTGAAGCTGTAGAATATCACCAGGAACAGAGGCGCGGCCAGCAGGGTAATTAGTGCTAGCTTCCACGAGTAGACGAACATCAGGCATACGGAAAACAGCAGTATCATGACGTTGACCAGCAGGTCGAGCGATACGTTGTTGATGAAGTTGCGGATTTTTACGGCATCGTTCACGCGCGATATGATTTCGCCCACCCGCATGGTGTCGAAGAACTGCTGGGGCAGTGTCAGCAGGTGCTTGTAATAGCCCAGTATCAGCGCCGCATCAATCCTTTGTCCGGTTTTCAGGGCAAGTATGCTTTTCATGGCGCCGATGAACGTGCGCAGCAACAGCAGGACGAGCATGATGACCCCCATGAGGTTGAGCAGGTTCAGGTTTCTGTCCACCAGTACATAGTCGGTGATTTTCCCGACGTAAATGGAAGTGGATAGTCCCAGAATACTGTAGATAAGTGCTCCGAAGACGGCTTGCAGCATTACGCTTTTGTGCGGTGCCATCAGCGAAAGGAATTTCTTCGTCATGCCGGTTTTCTCATTTCCGGTTTTGAAGGTTGCTTCCGGTTCCATCAGGATGAGCACTCCCGTCCACTCTATCAGGAAGTCCTCATGGTCCATTTTGTGCATCTGTCCGTCTCCGGGGTCCATGTAGACTATGTGCGTGTCCGTCACCTTGTAGATTACGATGAAGTGTTGCAGCTCCTTTTTCACTACGACATGGGCAATGGCGGGCTTGGGCACCACCTTCAATGCATCGAACTCGGCGCGTACGCCTTTGGCAGACAGCCCCAGCTTGGCGGCTGCTTCTATCATTCCCAGCACATTGGTTCCCTTCTGGTCGGTGAAGGCGTATTGACGGATGCGTGCCACGGGAAATTGCAGCCCGTAGTAGGCACATACCGAGGCGAGGCAGGCAGCCCCGCAGTCCGTAATGTCGTGTTGTTTGATTTTGATTCCTTTTCTGAGTCTCATAATTGTTTCCTTTTTTAATTGTTTCTTGCCATCATGTTTTCGCTTTCATATTGTCGCGGATTTGCCCAGTCGTCCATCTTCTGGTATAGCAGGTCGAAGAGCGAACGGCGTGTCACTATGAAATGGGCGCTGACTGTCATTCCCTTCTTCAACCGGCCTATCCGTCCGTTTTTCCGTTTCAGGTAATCGCGCTCCATTTCACATTTCACCTTGTAGAAGGAGTTGCCTTGGGCATCGGTCAGGAAGTCCGATGATATGTCTTTCACCTTTCCCGGCAGAGTTCCCCACTCGTTGTAGTTGAAGGATTCCACTTGCACATGCACCGGCATGCCTATGCTCATGAACCCTATGTTTCGTGGGGCTACGTAGACTTCCGTACACAGCGTGGAGTCGGGGCTGATTACTGCAAGCGACTGGCCTGCCTGAATGCTGCTGCCCTTGTAGATGCCCGAGAACTGGTCTACGGTACCTGCCACCGGGCTGCGTACAATGTACATGTCCTTGTCCTTCTGCTCTTGTTTCAGTGTGGTGCTCATTTCGTTGCACTGGTTGCGATAGCTGTTCAGGTCTGCTTGCCAAGTACTGATTTGGCTTTGTATCAGTGAGGCAAGTTCATTCTGATGGCTTTGATATTGAAAGTAGTAGCTGTCATATTCTTCTTCCGAAATCAGCTTTTTGTTGAACAGAATCTTTTCGCGTTCGTATTCCTTCTTGGCTTTAGTGAGGGATGTTTCCAGTTCGTTTTTCCGTTTGGTGAAGTAGGCGTACTCTTGTCGGCGCACCGGAGAACGGAAATTTGCAGGAACCTCTCCGCGTGACAGATAGGTGAGGTCTGCCAGATGCGCTTCATAGTCGTTCAGGCAGTTGGTCTGATAAGTAATCTTGTAATCGGGATTGCTGGTGCGGAATCGCAGCAGAATATCCCCTTTGTTCACTTGCTGCCCTTCGCGGACGTATACGGAATCTACCAGTTCGGTGACGGCTGCTTTGATTTCCGTCTTTTCCGTTACCGGGCGTATCACTCCGTTGCCTTGTACGGAGATGTCTATATAGATAAAGGGGAGGGAGATGAGGGCGGCGGTAACGGCTGCCAATACTACCCAATAGATGGCTTGTGATTTGGTGGTGTGCTGATAGTTGTAGACTTCAATGCTGTTTTCTATCCATTCGTTCGGTAAAAGTGACATATCTTCTTGCTTTAAGAGTTAATACTTTTGTTCTTGTTGATGGAGCAAAGGTAGGCCGATAAAGGAAGAAGATATGTTAGGGGAATGTTAGTTGTAGGTTAAAATTGAGGTTTATTGAGATAATACTTCGTTAAAATTACAGTTAATCCGTTGAAAACAAATGAGTTAGTAAATAATATTTAGTATAATAAAATAGGCCAAGTGGCTGATTTTCATTATCTTTAATGGTATCCTACCACACATTAAAGCAATGAACAAAACAGCACTTG